>JAUWGI010000005.1 GCA_030606505.1 Deltaproteobacteria bacterium | reverse complement strand
GCCAACCATTTGCTAACATTCTGCTAACGCCCTGAAGCTGTTCCACGCTTGGCGTTTTGCCAGCATCTTTAGTAGCACGTCATTGGGCCCGAAGACGTTTAATTTGATGCAAATAGGTCAATACAAAGCAGAAAATACTGGCCATTTCACGACCATTAGCCCTCCACTAGACTAACAATGACTCAGCGATTGCATTGAAACTTGAAATGAAAAAAGGCTTAGTCTGTAGATTTGAGTACGATTGTAGATGTGCATAGTTTTTCCTCGAACCCTCGTCATATAACAATTGGGGCTTTTGTTATATCTGAAAACCTAGCTAGATTTTCCTCCCCCAACGGGCGGAAGGGAATTTCGCCAAATTGACAAATCATAGGCATTCGGTCAGCAGGGCTATTCCTATTTATCGGGGATGAAACGAGTAGTATAATTGGTACTGGCTAGCCTGGATTGCTCTTGCCATCGAAGGTCTATGACCGTCTTAATACATATTTGGATCTATGTTTTCTGGTATAATATACGGGATTAGTCTTGTGCGGAGTTTGCCCATGTCCCAAGCCCCCTCGATTCCGAGGACGCAAGTTGCTGCAACAAAGTGATTTACGGCCGGTTTCATGATTATCCAATGTTGAGAGGTAGAACGATGAGAGACCAAGAAAAACAATCTCTCAAAGAGGCCAAGCGAGTAGAAAAGCGCGCTGCAGAGGAAGCTCGGCGACTAGCCAAAGAGCAGGCGAGAAAGGAAGCCTATTTGGCTAAAGAACAGGCGATTGAAGAGGCTCAGAAAGAAAGTGAAACCAGGCGATCGGAGAAGCGCGCCGCTGAGGAAATCGATGAGATAGCTAAAGACCAGGCAAGAAGGGAAGCCTATTTAGCCAGAGAGAAGGCGATAGCCAAGGCCCAAGAGGCGAAAAAGCTCAAGGCCAAAAAGCAGCCGCCGGAGTGAGCTGAATAGATATGGGCAGCAAGATGACCTAGTTCCTCGATTATTTTCAAATTCCTGTATTAATATTGTACTCAGGCATGCCTGAGTTGCCGTCTTGACACTTATTTACTTGCAAAGTTGGCCGCTTTGGTGTATTATTAGTGTAATGGTTTCGGTTTAGGTTATAACAAGCTTCTCGGAAGCTACTGACACAGAGTTTTCTTAAGTATTGGATGGCCCGAACTCTAACTAATTATAAAGAGAGGAGGTCATCCAATAAGTTTTCAGGACAAGGCAATCCAATGTTCCGATTGTGGGACTACCTTCACCTTCAGCGCTGGGGAACAAGAGTTCTTCCAGTCTAAAGGCTTTACCAATGAGCCTAAGCGCTGTCCCTCGTGCCATGCAGCAAGGAAGACAAAGCGTTACGGAGATGGTGACTACAGCTACAGATCCAGATCCTGGCAGCATATGTTCCGTTTAAATTTATACCAAGTATTGGATGACCCGAACTCCAACTAATAGAAGAAAGGAGGTCATCCAATGAGCTTTCAGGATAAGGCGATCCAATGTTCCGATTGTGGAACTACATTCACTTTCAGCGCTGGGGAACAAGAGTTCTTCCAGTCTAAAGGCTTTACCAATGAGCCTAAGCGCTGTCCCTCATGCCGTCGAGCCAACAAAGCGCAGCGTTCCGATAGCGGAAACTACAACCAAAGTTCCAAGTGGTGAATGCTTTGCGCCTCTACGTGAGCAGCTAATGCTGGTTTGCTTTTGAAGACACACACAGGCCAGGTACTCCTGACCTGTGTGCCACTAGAACAAGGATTACACAATTAACAAGGAGGGTTCTAATATGAGAATCTATGTAGGTAACTTATCTTATGACGTGACCGAAGAGGAGTTAAGGGCAGATTTCGCCTCTTTTGGAAAGGTAGAATCTATAGCTATTCCAACCGACAAATATAGTGGTAGAGCCAGAGGATTTGCCTTTGTCGAGATGCCTTCAGTGTCCGAGGGTCAGGCGGCAATCGCAGCCCTCAATGGCAAGACGGTAAAAGACCGGACTCTCACCGTGAATGCCGCACGTCCCCGTTCTGACAGCGGAAGCGGTGGGTCCTATGGCGACAGAAGAGGTGGCGGATTTGGTGGTGGTGGTAGATCCGGGGGAGGAAGACAGAGAAGATATTAAATTATCTGGTCACTGTCTATGATTAAAAGTCGCGCTGGTATTTACATGAATCCAGAAACTGTTGCTGACACACTCGTGACAAATCGGCGTAGGGAAACCCATTTCATAAAAGGGGGTAACATGAATATATATGTGGGTAACTTACCGCTTGAGGTGACTGAGGATGAACTGCGACAAGAATTTATGGCTTTCGGAGAAGTGTTATCTACAATCATCATGAACGACAAGTATATTGGTAGTGGCCAACAGCGCGGATATGGCTTTGTTCAAATGCCATCACAGTCTGAAGGTAAAGCCGCAATTACTGCCCTCAATGACAAAACACTGGGGCATATGACTATTAGTGTTGTTGAGGCCCTCCCTCTTTCTGACAAAAAAGGCAACGGCTCTTATATTGCCAAGAGAAGGGGCTGGTCCAGCAGCAGAGTAAGACAAAGAAGATACAAAATCAGTTGAGTTGCCTGCCATGTTTTAGACATAGGTAACTCTAAATTCTAGTAAGGAGTTTTAATGAATTTCGAAACCTTCAATTTTCATCCGAGCATCATGGCCGGTGTACGGGCGCTCGGTTACATTACACCCACACCAATCCAGCTTAAATCCATCCCACCAATTATGCAGGGCCGTGATCTCATTGGTCTGGCCCAGACCGGAACTGGCAAGACTGCCGCTTTTGTGCTGCCAATTCTGCAGCGTCTACTGCAGAGACCACGGGGTCATATCCGAGCTTTAATAATCTCGCCCACACGTGAGCTGGCCGAGCAAACATGTGAGACCATAAATGATTTGGGGGGACAAACCGGACTACAGAGTATTGCCATTTACGGCGGGGTGAGTATGGAGCAGCAAACCCGACAACTAATTAAAGGGGTTGAAATAATTGCTGCCTGTCCGGGCCGCCTGCTCGATCACCTTTGGAAGGGTACAGTTGATTTATCCCATCTGGAAGTTCTCGTAATCGACGAGGCGGACCGGATGTTTGATATGGGCTTTCTACCCGATATTCGGAATATTCTGCAGTGCATTCTGCACAAGCGACAGACTTTGCTCTTTTCAGCGACCATGCCAGACAATATCCGGCGCCTGGCGCGTGAAATCCTACATGACCCGGTCACCGTGCAGATCGGCCGCACCTTACCGGCAAAAACGGTGTCACATGTTCTGTACCCTATACAACAACACCTCAAAACAACTTTGCTGAAGGAAATTCTAAATAAAACCAAAACGGATTCGGTGCTTGTCTTCACCCGCACCAAACACCGCGCCGAACGCGTGGCGCAGCAACTGGTAAGAGCCGGCTATCGGGTGACTTCATTGCAGGGGAACCTGTCCCAGAACCAGAGACAGGCTGCGCTTACAGGCTTCCGTAACGGCAGGATTAAGATTCTGGTGGCGACAGATATTGCTGCCCGCGGTATCGATGTTTTGAGTATTTCCCACGTCATCAATTACGATATGCCCGAAAGTACGGATGACTACATCCATCGAATCGGTCGTACCGGGCGGGTCGATAAAAATGGTGATGCATTAACATTTGTGACAAATGCTGATGCGGGTAAGATACGGGCTCTTGAACAGCTTCTTGACGCGCCGCTGGAACGTATGACGCTTCAAGGCTTTGATTACACCAAGCCTGCGCCGGACAAAGAACTACGCCTTTCGCAACAACCACGACGGCGTTTCGTACGAAGACAAGAGATTGGTAAACAAATGGCTATGAAGTAGAATATGCCTCTGCTTGCCAGCTGTAGTATCCTTCTAATGTGACAAATGAAGCCTCCCTAACCGGGGGCTTTTCTCTTTTCAGTGGGCTCGCTGAATATTCTTGGAGATGAATGCATGGGCTTGAGACGATACTAGACGAAGCCAAATATTTTTGAAAAAAGTTCTACCTTTTATCTTGTATGGCGCAACAAGATAATTGTTGCTTATTTGGGAAAATCAACTCTTAATCAGCCGGTTGGAGGTTTGAGTCCTCCACGGCTCACCACAAAGCTAGGCAACCAGTTGACTAGGTCGATACCTCAAAGCTAGAGTGAAGCTAAGGGCGACCAGTTAACTGAGCAAAAAATAGCGCAGGGCCGACCGCAATGAAAGGTGAAACACAACGAGAAGGGAATCGGTCTACAAGATGTGGTGGAGGTAGCTTTCTTGCCGGTCTTTTCTTCTCCAGAAACCCCCAAAGCTGCTCCTGCTCACCGTAGAGACTATCTGTGTTGGGTTTGGTGACATTTTACCAATAAGGCATTGACAAAACCTGGCTGCGGTGCTATAAGTTTGCTTAGTTAAAGTATTCAAATTTGATAAAGGGTGGACATTTTTGTCTTCCCACTAAGGGGGTGATAAGTTAGGTGAGATTTGGTAACAGCAAGACTAAAAAGGAGAAGAAATAATGAAAAAGAAGCTACTTTTAATCCCACTGGCGTTGTTGTTAGCCCTCAGCTTGGTGGCTATCGGCTGTCCGACACCACCAGAGGAAACAACACCACCAACGACAGCTCCACCAACGACACCAGCTCCGCCAGCCAAAGATGAAATAGTCCTTGGTCAGGCAATTGCTCTATCAGGTCCTTACACGATAGGCGCAGGAGTTACCCAGGTAGCTCCTAATGACATGTGGATTGAGGAGGTCAATGCCGAGGGTGGTATCTACGTAGAAGAGTATGGCAAAAAACTGCCCCTGAGGCTAATCCGATACGACGATACCAGTGACGTGGGAACCCAGGTTAAACTGACCGAAAAACTGATTCTGGAGGACAAGGTTGACTTTATCCTTGGCCCCTGGAGTACGGCTATGTGGTTTGCCATAGCTCCTACAGTAAATGAATATAAGTACCCTGTAATCGCGCCCACGGTTGATTCCCTGCAGCTCAGGGAAATGTGGGAAGAGATACCCTACCTCTTTATCCACCTGAACCAGCCCAAGGAGAAGGCGGAAGCCATGGTAGATATGGCCCTGGACCTGGGAGTCGAGACCATGGTGGCCGGCCATCTCCAAGACCTGCACGGCATTGAGTATGCCCAGGGTGTGGTGCCTCAGTTAGCCGCAGCCGGGGTTGAAGTGCTCGCCTACAAGAGCTTCCCAATAGGGGTTAAGGACCTGACCCCGATGCTGAAAGAGTTTAAGTCACTCAATCCCGATGCCGCCTTTATCTTCGCCTATCCTGATGAAAACTTCCTCATCACCGCCCAGTCAATTGAGGTTGGCTTTAATCCCAAGCTCTTCTTCTGCTCTATTGGCATAGCCTTCTCACCCTACAGAGAGATCTTTGGTGCCGAGACAGTGGAGGGTATGATGGGCGCCGGTGCCTGGCACCCCTCTGCTCCCTATACCGGAGCCAAGGAGTTCTGGGACAGGATGACCGCCTGGTCAGGCCCTGGAGGCACTGACTGGTTGGGCAACGCCTACTGCTACTCGGCAGTCCAGGTCCTGCAGCAGGCTATTGAGGGGGCAGGAACTCTTGACCGGGTAAAGGTAAGAGACTACATAGCCTCCGCTACCTTTGACACCGTTATTGGCCCGGTATATTATGAAAAGCAGCTTAACATGCAGGTGCCCGGCCATGTTGGCCAGTGGCAGAACGGGGAGTTTCACATCGTAGCGGCTAAGGAATTGGCCACCGCCGACATCATCTACCCCAAGCCGGCGTGGCCTACCCCATAGCCGAAGCCGGTTAAGCACGGTAAGCAGCAATAGTTAAGTAAGTAGGCTATCTAAAGGGTGTGGGGATAGCAACCCTAGGGGTTGCTATCCCCCCCCGGAGGATTTATTTGTGTCTTTTAGATAGTTTGCACCCTTGATTGCTAGAGCCGGAAAGTTGTTATGCTCACAACAATCCTAGATATAGTAATTGGCGGTTTAATAACGGGCGGCATCTACGCCCTGATCGCCGTGGGTTTGAGCCTCCAGTATGGCGTTGGGCGGGTGTTGAACGTTTCCCACGGCGAGTTTATTATGATCGGTGCTTTCGCCACCTATTCCCTCTACGTACTCTTTGGCATTAGCCCTCTGCTTTCTCTGGTCATTTGCGGTCCTTTTCTATTCATACTAGGTTTTCTAATCCACCGGACTCTCTTTCAACGCCTTAGAGACACGTCAGAATCAATAGACGTCTTTGAGGGTAATTCTCTGTTAGCCTCTTTTGGTGTCCTCTTTATCATTCAGAATTTAGCCTTAATAATATGGAAGGCTAACATCAGGGGGTATACCTATCTAGTTTATCCGGTCAATATCTTTGGAGCCACATTCACCACCAATCGTTTAATAGTCCTTTTATTCGCCGTTGTCATAAGCCTGGGCTTCTATATTTTCCTAACGCGCACCCGACTGGGGAAAGCCATCAGGGCAGCTGCTCAAGACCCGACGACCGCGGCACTCAGCGGGGTAAACATTAAACAGGTATTAGCTATATGTTTTGGCCTTGGTGCCTTGATGGCCGGTTTTGCCGGCCCGCTTATCAGCATGATATACCAGATTACCCCAACTATGGGTATGGAATATACCATAATCGCCATCATCGTGGTTGTCCTTGGGGGATTGGGCAGTATCACCGGCAGTTTAATCGGCGGTTTTATACTGGGTCTTATCGGCAGCATAGTGACCCATTTTGACCCAGGCCTATCTCTGGTTGCCTACTATGTCATCTTCATACTCTTGCTGCTGGTAAGGCCGACAGGCATTATGGGGAAGTAGAGAAATGGATATTATCGGTGGCATCTTTAAAAGGTTTCGGGTACCGAGGTTAATTATTCTCATCTTATTAATCCTGCTGGCTACTTTACCCCTCTATGCTCCAGGTTATACTGTCATACTACTGACCGCCATTCTGATGTATATCATTCTTACGGTGAGCTGGACTATCTTCTCCGGCCCCACCCGCTACATCTCGCTGGCATCGGCCGCCTTCTTCGGGGTCGGCGTATATACTATGGCGATACTGGGAAAAGCACTACCCCTGGCGGCCATTATCAGTATTGGTGCTCTAGTTAGCTTTATACTGGCCCTTTTCATTGGCTTTCTGACTCTGAGGCTGAGGGGCATGTACTTCATCATATTCACCTTTGGCATCAGTGAGCTCATCAAGCATTCTCTCCTCTGGTGGGAGACTAATATGACGGGTACGGTCGGCCGGTGGGTGGTCAGAGTAGACCACGACCAGGTCTATTACATCATGCTGGCCATTTTTGTGGTACTAATGCTCACCGCCTACTTTATCCGACACTCCAGATTCGGCTTAGCCCTGAAGAGTATCGGGCAGAGTGAGGAGGCAGCCGCCCACCGGGGCATTAATGTGACCCTGGTAAAGGTTGTCGCCTTTGCCATCAGCGCTCTCTTCATGGGGGCCGCCGGGGCCATCATGGCGACCAGATGGGCCTATATTGACCCCAGAATTGCTTTTAATCCTCTCCTTTCTTTTATGCCGGTTATGATGGCCATCTTCGGCGGTATGGGGCAACTTTATGGTCCGGTAATAGGCGCGGCTGTTTTTACCTACCTGGCCGAAATACTGATGACCAGGTTCGCCTATTACTATATGCTCATTTTCGGCTCGGTGCTGGTGCTAGCTATACTATACCTGCCCAATGGACTGATAGGCTTGTTACAAAAGTGGCGGAAAAGAGGTACGGCGGAGCAACAAGCGAGTACTTGAGTTATTAATAAAATCATACCAGGAAGAACGATTGACTTTTGTCAGGGCCGAGGTGTAAAATCAGTCCCGAAGCGCAAACAGCCTGATTCAAAAACCCACAAGAGAAAGGAGACGAGTAATGGCTGGTAAAAAGTTTGAAATGATTTTCAGTAAAGGTAGACCGCTTAGTGAAGCTGGATACCCCGGATTAAACCCCCGGACGGAAAAGGCAGAGGGAATGATTATCGAGTACGATGTCGCTGTGAAGATGCGTGATGGGGCAAAGATCTACATCGATGTCTTTCGCCCGGAGGCAGAAGGGAAATACCCCCCCATTATTTGTTGGGGCCCTTACGGCAAACATGGTCTCATAAAATACTGGATGCTGGGGAACACAGGCTTAAATGACAATGATTTTAATGAGTACACCAAATTTGAAGCGGCTGATCCTGTTTATTGGTGCCGGAATGGCTATGCCGTTATCAATGCGGATCAGCGTGGTTCCTGGAGTTCTGAAGGTGATCTAACCCTCATGAGTGAGCAGGAAGTAGAGGATTGCTATGACCTGATCGAATGGGCCGGCACCCAGAGCTGGAGCAACGGTAAGGTTGGTATGACCGGTGTCTCCTACCTGGCCTGGACCCAGTGGAAAGTGGCGGCGGCCCATCCACCACATCTTGCGGCGATAAACCCCTGGGAGGGAGTGAGTGATTTTTACCGCGAGCTTTCCTACCACGGGGGCATACCGGAGACGTTGTTTAATCCCATGGTATACAGCTTCTGGAGCTTCTCCAAGACACGAGTAGAAAATTTCTGGGAAATGGTCAAGCAGCACCCGCTGTTTGATGACTACTGGGCCAGCAAGAACGCTGACCTATCCCAGATAACGGTGCCGGCCTTTGTCGTGGCCAGCTGGACGGATCACGGCCTGCATAACCGGGGGACTCTGGAAGGTTTCAAGAAAATCGCCTCCAAGGACAAGTGGCTTTTAGTTCACGGGAGAAAGAAGTGGTGGCATTTTTACAAGCCAGAAAATGTGGAGAAACGGAGACAGTTTTTCAATAGGTTCTTGAAGGGCATCGATAACCATGTCAAAGACTGGCCTAGAGTCAGGCTGGAGGTCAGAGAGGAATACTATGTCGGCAAGTCCAGGAACGAAAACGAGTGGCCGATAGCACGTACCAAGTATACCAAGCTTTTCTTGAACGCCAGCGACGGAAAGATGAACAAGTCTCCGTTCAAAACGGAAGCCCAGGTTGACTACAGCGTGGACGATATAACCGATAAGTCTCAGAACGCCAAGTTTGAATTCACCTTTAACGAAAAGACCGAGCTAACCGGGCATATGAAGCTGAAACTCTGGGTACAGGCAGACGGTAACGACGATATGGACTTGTTTGTCGCCATAGAAAAATTTGACCGTTCCGGGAATCTTGTCCCCCTCGCCTTCTTCGGTAACCATGATGATGGTGCGGTGGCTCTGGGCTGGCTGAGGGTTTCCCATCGTGAACTCGATGAGAAGAAATCAACACCCTACCAGCCTGTCCATAAGCACACCAGAGAAATAAAGCTTAAAGCCGGTGAAATCGTCCCGGTAGAGATCGAGCTCTGGCCTTCAAGCACCCTGTTCCAGCCAGGCGAGACGCTACGGATCGTGGTGCAGGGCAGCGATATCTATTGGTACCCTACCGAGATGCATACCGATGGGCATACGGCGACCGTAAACAAGGGCAAGCATGTAATCTATAGCGGTGGCAAGCACGATTCTCACCTTCTGGTACCAGTCATTCCAGCTGATTGAACCGGTATTGGCCATTGATAAATACCAATAACAATTTTGACAGGGCAGAAAAGATATTCTGGCTAGAAATGAACTGGCAAAAGACTGCAAGAATTTTAGGGGCACAGCTAAAGAGGCTGTGCCCCTTTTATTCCAGCAAACCAAGGGTTTAGTCGGGAATAATTGGACGGAGGCGCTACATGGGGAAGGACTTGAATTTGCGAGAAGCAGATAAAGTGGAGGTTACGGTCTTAGTAGACAATTACACCGATGTATTCTTGCAGCGCACAGAGGTGGTCAAGCGACCGGCGTTACAGCTTAACCCCCCGAAGACACTTCTTGCCGAACACGGATTCTCGTGTCTCCTCAAAGTGTGTTCAGGCTCAGAGGAACACGTGGTTCTAATCGATGCCGGGATATCAACGACCTGCTTCTTTAATAATGTAAATGTTTTGGGGTTAGACTTGAGCAAAGTTGAGTCGGTGGTTCTTAGCCATGGTCATTTAGACCATTTCGGAGCTCTGGTGGAATTTCTAAACGGTGCCAAAAAAGGGATACCCCTTGTCCTTCATCCAGATGCTTTTCTTGAGCGCGCCCTCAACATACCTAATTCCGGGCGCCTGACCGACTTTCCCGTCTTAGATAAAGCAGCCCTGAAGGAAACCGGAGTGGCGCTCCATGAAGCTAAGGGGGCTTCTATGTTGGCTTCGGGTCTTGTCCTCGTTTCAGGAGAAGTCGAGCGGGTAACCGATTTTGAGAAAGGTTTTCCCTGGTCGGAAGCAAAGATAGATGACCAATGGGTTGTTGATCCTTTTCGTGATGACCAAGGTGTAGTGGTTAAATTGAAGAGAAAAGGACTGGTAGTCATTGGTGGGTGTTCTCATGCTGGCATCATCAACACGGTCAAACATGCCCAGAAGGTTGCCAGAACGGACAAGGTTCACGCAGTTTTGGGCGGGTTTCATCTCACCGGGCCACTTTTTGAGCCAATCATCGAACCAACCATCGCTGAGATGAAAAAGATAGGCCCCGATTTCGTCATACCTATGCATTGCACCGGGTGGAAGGCTATTAACCGGTTTGCTCAGGAGATGCCTGAGCAGTTCATCCTTAACGATGTCGGCGCAACCTATGTCTTCCAATAGTCCTAACGAACCGGTTGAGGTGTCTATCCAGTCATTTGTGCCACTAAAAGGTAGAGGACTCTCCAGCCCACTACCTAAAGGTCGCCCGTTCCAATCCAACCCCATTCCTTCTGTATAAATTTTCTTAAGGCTCCTCCAGATTATTAAGCACCGTCGGTATCAATTCGGCCAGGGCAGGATGAATATGAAGGCCCTGGTCTATCTCGCCAGTGTGTCCGCCTGAGGTCATGGCGTTCACCACCTCTTGAATCAGCACTGGTGCATGGGGCCCTATGATGTGAAAACCAAGTATCTTTTCAGTCTCTTTTTCCACGATAGCCTTGGCCAACCCCTCAGTTTCCATCATGGCTTCACCCTTGGCCACATCGCTATACTTTGCCCGGCCCACCAGTATCTGGTGGTCTTTTTTTGCATTCTCCTCGGTCAGTCCCACCGAGGCGATCTGGGGATGGGAATAAATGGCGTGGGGGGAGGCGCTATAGTCTATCTTGAATTTGGCGTCATGAAAGGCGTTGTTGGCCGCTATTACCGCCTCCCGGTTGGCCACGTGGGTGAACATCTGCTGCCCGTTGGCATCCCCGACGGCAAAAATGTTCTTCTGGCTGGTCTCAAGACGCTGGTTAATCTTGATGAAACCCCGCTTATCCGTCGCCACGCCGCTATTTTCCACCTTTAATATATCGGCGTTAGACCTCCTGCCCACGGCCATCAGGACACTCTGGCCGCTAAACTCCCGTTCTTTGCCGGTCTTCTTGTCCTTCACCAGCACGGCCACGCTGTTCCCCTTCTTCTTAACCTCGGCAGCCTGGGCGCCG
The DNA here is from genome assembly GCA_030606505.1 of Deltaproteobacteria bacterium. Classification (GTDB taxonomy): domain Bacteria; phylum Chloroflexota; class Dehalococcoidia; order Dehalococcoidales; family BS750m-G39; genus JABMRW01. The sequence continues at coordinate 6,450 of JAUWGI010000005.1, read as the reverse complement.
GTATGGACAGCCATGCGTTTACTCAGTGCCTTCTGCAAAAGCTCAGATATTTCCGGCTCCTCGGGCAGGACCAGCCGGTCGGCCATTTCGAGCATAGTCACTTCAGTGCCCATAGCGGCGAAGAAATGCCCATACTCAACAGCGATATAGCCGCCGCCGATAATAAGCAAGCTATCCGGCCTGGCTTTCAACTGCAGTACCGTCTCGTTGGTCAGATAGCTCACGCCGTCCAGACCTTTTATCGGCGGTATAAAGGGCCGCGAGCCGGAGGCGATAAAAATCTTCTTCCCCTTGATTCTCTCCCCGTTAACCTCCAGGGTATAATCGCCGGTAAAATGTCCCTCGCCTTCATAGAAGTCCAGGCCTTTGGCCTGCTCAATGCCCTCCCTGATGTGACTCTGGTTTTCCCGTATAGATTTCCGCATCCGCTCCATAACGGACTTAAAGTTGATATTACTTATCTCCGCACCAATACCCAGCTTCCTGGCCTCCTCTATCTCAACTATCCTATCCGCCGGATATATCAGCATCTTCGAGGGGACACAACCCACATTGAGGCAGGTTCCCCCCAGCGGCCCCCGGTCCACCAGAGCCGTCTTAAAGCCATGGGCCACCGCTTCATCGATAATAATGGTGCCGCAACCGGAGCCAATAACGATAACATCGTAATTTTTCATTTCAGGCCCCCTCCGCCAGCAACTTCCTCAGCTCAACCACCATCTCCGGCACGTTAATCTTCATCGGGCATCTTACCTTGCACCGTCCGCAGGTCAGGCAGGTATAAGCCAGTGCCGCCGCTTTTTCCCTATCGCCGCTTATCATGGCCGCCCAGACGGCGCCGATGCCGGTAAAGTATTTGTCGCCAAAGTGACCGGCCGTCACCCCGAAGACGGGACACTCGTAGAGACAGCCGCCGCACCTCAGGCAGTAGAGTACCTGGCGCAGCTCCGGATGCCGGGCTAGCTCGGTCCTGCCCCCGTCCAGAAAGATAACGTGGAACTCCCTCGGTCCGTGGGCACCGTAGGTTATCACCTTCTCAATATCGCCGGTGCTGCTCGGCCCGGAGACGATGCTGATATACTGGGGGATAGTATAGTTGGCATACCGCCAGGTAACCTCGGCCACCTTCCAGGCCTCATTCAGGGTGGGCACCAGCTTCTCCATACCCACCAGGGCGATATGAACCGGCGGCGCGCTGGTGGCGAGGCGGATATTGCCCTCATTTTCGATAAGAAACAGCGAGCCGGTTTCGGCAGCAACCACGTTGGAGCCGCTAATGCCGATGTCCGCATTAAAGAACTTCTCCCTGAGCAACTTCCGGGCGGTGGCTACCAGCACTTCGACATCCGCCGGCAGTTCCTCACAGGTAATACCAGACAAGAGCCGGGCAACATCCTCCTTGGGCACATGAACCGCCGGGGCCAGGATGTGCATCGGTCTGGAACCCAGCTTCTGCACGATAAACTCACCCAGGTCGGTTTCATAGACCTCGTTGCCCCCCTCCTCCAGGTGCTCCCGCAGCCCTATCTCCTCGGAGGTCATGCTCTTGGCTTTGACAACCAGCTTGCCGCTGCCTACCAGCCCCCCGATAATATTCAGGGCATCCTCGGCGGTTTTAGCGATATAGGCTTTACCGTGGTTGGCCTCTATTACCTGGCAGGCCTGCCCGGCCAGCTTGTCCATCTGGCCAATAGCTTTTTCCTTTATCTCCCTGACCTCTTCCGCCAGCTTGACTGTCTGGGGGAATGCTTTAAGGGCTTTATCCACATTAGCCCGGTACTGCTTGATGGCGCGTGATAGTGCCAGCCTTATCCTCTCGTTATGGGCGGCGTCCATTATTTCTTTCTTATACTCGCCAAAACCAGCCATTCGGTTCACCCTCCCATAGCCATAGCCACTACCTGTGCCAGGTCGAGGACTTCCACGTCCTTAGCTTTCATCGCTTTGAGCCCTTCTTCAAGCTGCATAACACAGCCGGGGCAGTGGGTAACGATAATCTGGGCGCCGGTTTCAACCAATTCCTTAGCCCGGTTGACCGCCAGAATCTGGCTCAGCTCCGGAAAAACCACCTCAAAACCGCCCCCACCCCCGCAGCAAGTAGACCACTCCCCATAAGTCCAATCAGGTTCAACCAGCTCAATACCCTTGATAGACTTGAGTATCCGGCGCGGTTCCTCTATAAGCCCCAGGTAACGGGAGAGCTGGCAGGGGTCATGATAGGTAACCTTGACCTCACGGGGAAAGCGCAGCTCCCTATCCTTAACCCCCTCCAGAACTACCTGCAAAAAATGCTTTACCTCCAGGTCATATCCCGGAACATGTTTGGGAATCAACTCAGCCAGGGTATGGGTACAGGAAGGGACGATACCAATAATTCTTTTCACGCCGCGGGCTTTCAGCCGGTCATATAGATTTTGAGCATTTTGGGCAAACTCTTTTTCCAGCCCAATATAGTGTAAGAGTCCCCCACAGCACGGCTCATCCTCAGCCAGATAGCCAAACTCGACCCCCAGCTCTTTTAGCACCCTGACGGCATCCCTCAGAGGTTGGGCGGCGGCGTCACTGTCTTTAGCCACCAGCCGGCGGTATACCTGGGCCGGGTCAATACCCAGCTTTTTCTGGAAGCTGGCCAGGCTCATGGGTAGCTCAGCACCGATGGGGCTTTTATCCAGCTTCCTCATTATTGACATCAGGGACTGCAGGCTGGTGTTATACTGATAGCCGCAACCGGCAAAGAACACGGTCTCGGCTTCCCCAGGTAGGTTGAGCTCTTTAGCCCAACTGGCCCCGATACCTCTGGGGGCACCCAACAGGTTTTGTTTTGAGGTAATGTTATGGGCTATATAAACCAGGCCGGGAGGAATCAACCCTTTAGTTTTCTTGTTCATCTAATATCCCAAACGGCTTAAAGCCAAAAAAAGTTAACTTGGGAGTCATGTATTTGAAGCAAGGCTGTTTAAGAAGGTGTCAGATGCCATTTAACCAGCTCCACCACCTCCGCGGGGTACATGGCAACGTCCACGCCCACCTCTCTGAGAGCGGCCATTTTACTCTGGGGTATTCCCATACCATGCTCGCCTTGAATGATGGCGCCGGCATGCCCCATTCTTTTTCCTTCGGGGACGTTGTGTCCGGCGATATAGGTCACCACTGGTTTGGTCATCCAGCGGTCGATAAACTGAGCCGCATTCTCTTCCTGGACACCACCCACCTCGCCGACAATCACCACCAGGTCAGTATCCTCGTCCCTTTCAAAAAGCCTCAGCAACTCAGGTATGCTGGCAAACACCACCGAGTCAGCCCCCATACCGACCACGGTACTCTGGCCAAGGCCGGCAGTGGCCAAGTTGATACTGATCTCGTAGGACAGGGTGCCACTTCGGGAAATCACGCCGATGCGGCCAGGGGTAAACATATTACTGGGCATTATCCCCATCTTGGCTTCACCGACAGTAATAATGCCGGGAGTGGTGGGGCCGATAATCCGCACCTCACGCTCGCTGGCATACTCCCTGATTTCCATAACATCGTGGACCGGTACGTGCTCGGTAATGACAACGATAAGGCTGATGCCAGCGTCAATGCTCTGCAGGGCGGCCTCCTTGAACGATTTCGGTGGGATGAAGAATACCGAGGCTTCGGCGCCCTGCTTGGCGACAGCCTCGGCGACAGTATCATAAACCGGAACACCCTCCACCTCCTGACCACCTTTGCCCGGGGTGACACCGGCCACGATGTTGGTGCCATAATCCAGCATCCACCTGGTCTGGACCCGCCCTATCCGGCCGGTAATACCCTGCACCAGGACCTTGGTCTTTCGGTTGAGCAGTATGCTCACTTGCCACCCTCCAGCAGGCGGGCAAGCTGCTCTACCCCCTTCTCTGTGGACACATCATTGACCACATGGACACCATTATTACGGAAAATCTCCCAGGTCTCCTCCTGGTGATTACCCAGGGCTTTGGCCACCACCGGTATAGTAACCTCGTGTTCTTTCATGTAGCGGACAACCCCCTTGGCTCCTTCGTGGATGGGGTTGATTCCCCCGTAGACATTGATAAACACCGCCCTTATCCCTTCCTTTCGTAAAACCAGATCCATAACGTTGTAGAGAAGTTCAGCGGTAATGGCTCCGCCCGTTTCCAGGAAGTTGGCCGGGCTCATGCTGCGGCCGATGATGTCCATGCTGGCCATTCCCAGCCCAGCGCCACTGGCGATGATGGCTATATCCCCGTCAAGCTCAACATAGCTAACCCCAATCTCACGTCCCTGCCGCTCCAGGAGGCTAGGAATACGGCTATCCAGACTCAAGTTAAGCTCGGGGTGGCGGTAGAGACTATCGTCGTCAATTTCCACCTTGGCATCCAGAGCCAGGTAATCCCCCTCTGGGGTTCGGACCAGGGGGTTGATTTCGGCAATCAAGGCATCGTAATTACGGAAAACGTGGTACAGCGCGCTGAGCATGTTGGCTACCCGGCTCACCTCGGCACCCCTTAAGCCCACCCCCCGGCACATTCGCCTGGCCTCGGAGGGGAGGAGTCCCTTGATAACGGAAACATGCCTGGAAGCGACCTCTTCAGGACGTTCCAGGGCTATCCGGTTAACCGAGACGCCGCCGGCAGCACTTAGGACAGCCACTGGGGTGCCGTGATATTCATCTATGGTTACGGCCAGATAGAACTCCCGGACGCTGTCCACCTTCGGGGTAATCATTACCTGTTGTACCAGCCAGCCCCTGATTGACGTACCCAGTATGCGGCGGGCCGCCTCCTCCACCTGCTCCAGAGAATAGGCGGTTTGTACTCCTCCCGCCAGCCACCGGCCCCCGGTCAGCACCTGGGCCTTTACCACCACCGGCAGCCCCAGCGCCTCGGCTCCTTCCCGCGCCTCCTCGGGAGTAGCTGCCAGAGCATAATCAGGGACAGGTATACCCTCACGGCGGAGCAAATCGTTCCCTTCGAACTCATACAGCTTCATAACAGCACCTGCCATATTACACAATTATAGGGGCTCAAGTCAATCTGGCCACCCTACTCACCACCACCCAAAATTTTACAACTGGTTTGGCTACATGCTAAACTTAGCAAGTCTGATTCTGGTTTAACCTGACCTGTTTCAAGGAGGATAGAAAAGACTAATGGCACTTAAGACAGCTGAACAATACTATGAATCGCTAAAAGATCTGCACCCCACCACCTATATTTTAGGAGAAAAGGTAGAAAACGCTTACCAGCACCCGCTGATAAAGCACATGGCCGCCGCGGTGGCCTTGACCTACGAGATGGAAAACGACCCGCAGGGTAAAAAGTTCCTGGTAACCAAATCTAACCTTACCGGCGAAGAGGTCAGCCGCTTCGTCGCCTTTTATACAAGCCCGGATGACCTGTTAACCAAGGTAAGAATGCTTAAATTCCTGTCTCAGAGGACTGGCGGTTGCTACATGCGCTGTACCGGTATGGACGCTATAAACGCCATCGGCATAGAGGCCTATAACTGCGACCAGAAACACAGCACGGAGTACTGGCCCCGGCTGCAGGAATTCGTTAAGTTCGTACAGAAGGACGACCTTGTGGTCTTCAGCGGGGTCACCGACGTCAAGGGCGACCGTTCGCTGCGGCCTTCCCAGCAGAAAGACCCGGACATGTACCTGCACGTGGTCGACCGGAACAAGGAGGGTATCACGGTCAGGGGCGCTAAAATACACCAGACCGGCTCCATGTGCGCGCACTGGGGGCTGATTGTGCCCACCAGGGAAATGCGCGAGGCGGATAAGGACTACGCCGTCTGCTTTGCCGTTCCTAATGACGCCGAAGGCCTAATCCACGTCTACGGGCGGGGCACACTGGAAGCCCAACCCCTCCAAGGCTGCGACCTGGGCAACGCCAAGTTCAGCAAGTTCTCGCCCATGGTCCTCTTTAACGATGTCTTCGTGCCCTGGGAGCACGTGTTCCTGTGCGGGGAACACGAGTATGCCGGTAACATGGTACGGAACTTCGGCAACTACCACCGCCACTCCCACGGCGGCTGCAAGTGCGGTGTTGGTGACGTGCTCATTGGCGCCGCCGCCACCGCCGCCGACTACAACGGCCTGCCCAAGGTATCCCACATACAGAACAAGTTAGCCGAGATGCTCAAGGTCACCGAGGCTATCTACGGCTGCTCCATCGCCGCCTCGGTGGAGTCGACGACAACGCCGTCGGGCATCTACGCTGTTGACCCGGTGCTATCCAATACCTCCAAGCTATATGAAGGCAAGGAGCTGGCCGAGGTAATCCGTCTGATGATAGAGATTGCCGGCGGTATGACCACCGACCTGCCCTCGGACAAGGACTTCGCCAACCCGGATATCGGCCCCCTGCTGACCAAGTACCTCAAGGGCGTTGACGGCGTATCCACAGAGGACCGGGTGCGCATCTTCCGGCTCATCGAAAAACTGGCCTTTGAAAGCAG
>JAUWGI010000091.1 GCA_030606505.1 Deltaproteobacteria bacterium | reverse complement strand
ACTTCAATGTCGCCGTCGCCGAGGACAGGGGAGAGGTCACCTTTTTGTACAAGATTGTCCCCGGCGGCGTTGACCGGAGCTACGGCATCCACGTGGCCAAGCTGGCCGGCCTGCCTAAATCGGTGGTGCACCGCGCCCGGGAGGTTTTAGAAGAGTTAGAGGACGGCAGCAAGCAGGCTTCGGCAAAACGCCGTCGTCGTAAAGAGGCTTTGCCTCAGCAGCTGCCGTTATTAGGGCAAAAATCACCCCTTTTCCAGGAATTAGAGAAGCTGGACATTGACTCGATGACGCCGCTGGAGGCCATTACCAGGCTTTATGAACTGCAGAAAAAGGCGAAGGAGGGGTAGCCCCCACCCCCATTTTTATCTTATCCCGCCCACCGCCCTTTTATGGAAACGGGCTAAAGCCCTTTTTGCCCCACCCCCTCTTTATGAAACGTGCACCGACCCCTTCTCCCCCCACCCCCAGAACTTATTGGGGGTGGCCAGCCTATGAGGGTGGGTCAGGGTGGGAAGAAGAACATCCGGTAACGGGGGGAGGGGCTGTCCGGTCCTTCCCCACCCCCATATTCCTAGAGGTATTTAGAGAGGTGAAACCTCTGCAGGGTGGGAGGGTGGGAATCAAAACGCACTCTAAGAACAAGGCTAAACCTCCCCTTCTCCCCCCACAAAAAGACCTGCAAAAATTCTCATTGTCATAGCTGGCTGGGTGTGCTATATTTTGGGTAATGGAAGCCCAGATTAAGGCCGTTCCCAGGGGCACGGTTACCTCGCCCGAGGGGTTTTTTGCCGGTGCCGTCAGCGCCGGGATAAACAAGCAGGCCGCTGGCAAACTGGACCTGGCCGTCCTCTTTTCCGAGACGCCCTGCGTGGCGGCGGGCGTGTTTACTTCAAGTAAGCTCCAGGGCGCCCCGGTGCTGCTCACCCGGCAGAGGCTGGAGAAAGGGCATGCGGGGGCGGTGGTGGTCAACAGCGGCTGTGCCAACGCCTTTACCGGCGGGCACGGTCTGGCCGATGCTGCCGAGGTGGCCTCGCTGGTCGCCGAGGGCATTGGCATACCTCCTGAAGAGGTGCTGGTGGCCAGCACCGGCACTATCGGCGTGTCCCTGCCCATGAAGCGCATCAGGCCGGCGGTGGAGGAGATTATCATGTCCCGCGACGGCGGTCACGATTTGGCAAAAGCGATGATGACCACCGATACCCTGCCCAAGGAGATGGCGGTCAGCGTTAAAATAGGCAATAGTGAGTTTACCATCGGCGGGGCGGCTAAAGGCTCGGGGATGATTCACCCCGATATGGCCACGCTGCTCTGCTTTCTCACCACCGACGCCCCCGTGGAGAAGGGCTTTCTCGAAGAAGCGCTAAAGAAGGCGGTTGATACGTCGTTTAATATGGTTTCAATTGACGGCGATACCAGCCCCAGCGATATGGTGCTGCTGCTGGCTAACGGTCTGGCCGGCGGCGAGCCGATTTCGGCGAAAAGCAAACAGGCTGATGCCTTCCAGCAGGCGCTGGAGCAGGTCTGCGTCTATCTGGCTAAACTTATCGCCGCCGACGGCGAGGGGGCGACCAAACTCATTGAGGTGGTCGTTAACGGTGCCGCCGATTTATCTCAGGCAAGGCAGGCGGCGCGGGCGGTGGTAAGCTCGGCGCTGGTCAAGGCGGCAATTCACGGCGCCGACCCCAACTGGGGGCGGGTGGTGGCGGCGGTGGGGCGCAGCGGCGCCGATATGGATGAAGACAAGATTGACCTTTACCTTGGCCAGACCCAGGTAGTCAGGGCGGGCAGAGCCTTAAATTCCGGCAAGCGGGCGGTAAGCCAGATGCTTAAAGGTAAAGAGATAAATTTAAGCCTCAATCTCAACCTCGGTTCGGGGAGCGCCACTGCCTGGGGCTGTGACCTCTCCGAGGAGTATGTGGCCATTAACAGCGAGTACATGACATAAAGTATGGGGAGTAAATTGGACAAGGCAGTTGTTATCAAGATCGGCGGCGCCACTTTAGGCAGCCACGATACCACCATCGCCGATATCGTCGCTCTGCAGCAGCAGGGCAGGTCGCTGGTGGTCGTCCACGGCGGTGGCAAGATGATAACCAGCTGGCTGGAAAAGCGCGGCATTGAAACCCGCTTTATCAACGGCGAGCGGGTCACCGATGAAGAAACCCTGGAGGTGGTGGTCTCGGTGCTGGTGGGGGTGGTCAACAAGGAAATAGTGGCCGATATCAACGCCCGCGGCGGTATGGCCATAGGCATCAGCGGTGTTGACGGCGCTTTCATCCAGGGCAGATTTAAAAATAAGGAGCTGGGCTTTGTCGGCGAGGTGGCCAGAATCAACCCCGCCCCACTGGAGGTACTGCTCAAGGCGGGCTATATTCCGGTGGTGGCGCCCATCGCCATTAACGATAAGGCGGAGAAGGCCCCCCGCGTGCTCAATATCAATGCCGATATCGTTGCCGGCGAGATTGCCGCCGCCATCGGCGCCGAAAAGCTGGTCTTCCTGACCGATGTCGCCGGCGTCAGCGACCACTCCGGCAATCTGCTTTCTCATCTTTCGCCCGGTGAGGCCGAAGCTCTGGTGGCTTCGGGCACAGCTTCTGGCGGGATGATTCCCAAGATTAAGGCCTGCCTGAGGGCTCTGTCGGGGGCTTCGGCGGCCTGTCTTATCGCCGATGGTCGGCAGTCACACGCCCTCCTCGACGATATTAACGGCAAGGGCGGCGGGACTACAATAAGGGAATAAAGGAGAGTAAAGGGAGAGGGAGCCTCCCCCCGTTTTATATCTATTCCCGCCCTCCACCCTTAAGTGGAAGGGTTACGCCCCGCCCCCAGGGGGGAATGAGGAATGTAACTACCGCCCTTAAGGAAGGGTTTACGCCCCGCCCTCAGGGGGAAAAGGGAATAAGACTACCGCCCTTATATTGAAGGGTTACGCCTCCCCCCTTTAAGGAAGGGAAGAAAAAGTTAAGTCAAAACAGGGGGGGCTGGAGAGTTTTAGAGGTATGGCCTCTGAGGGTGGGTGGTGTGGGAAGAAAGAGAACTGTTAAAAGTGGGGAAGGGGTTACGTAGCCCCCCTTTAAGGGAGTAAAATAAAGGAGAGTTATAATATAAGGGGATAACCCCCCAACCCTTTTGAATCTTTACCCGCCCAACCACCCTTAATGAAGGGTTGGGGGTGAGGTAGAAACCTCACTAAACAGGAGACAAAGTTGACAGACTGGCAGGAGTTAGAGAAAAAATACTACATGCAGACCTTCGAACGCCTGCCCGTGACGCTGGTCAGGGGCAAGGGGACCTATGTCTGGGACGAAGAGGGCAAGGAGTACCTGGACTTTGTCGGCGGCTGGGCGGTGACCACTCTGGGGCACTGCCACCCGGCGGTGACCAAGGCTCTGACCGAGCAGGCTAATCTGCTCATCCAGACATCCAACCAGTTCTACACCGTTCCCCAGCTTCAGCTGGCCCGGCTTCTGGTGGAAAACAGCTGCCTTGACCGGGTCTTCTTCGGCAACAGCGGCGCCGAGGCCAACGAGGGGGCGGTCAAGCTGGCGCGCCGCTACGGCCATCTCAACTTAAAGGGTGCCTACGAGGTTATTACCACCCTCAGCTCCTTTCACGGTCGCACTCTGGCCATGGTGGCGGCGACCGGCCAGCCCAAGTTCCAGCAGTCTTATTCGCCCCTCCCCACCGGCTTCGCCAATGTCCAGTTCAATGATGTTGAAGCCATCAAGTCGGCAACCACCGGACACACCTGCGCCGTGATGCTGGAGCCCATCCAGGGGGAGGGTGGGGTTAACCTCCCCGACGAAGGCTATCTGCCCGCTATACGCCAGTGGTGTGACCAGAA
>JAUWGI010000097.1 GCA_030606505.1 Deltaproteobacteria bacterium | reverse complement strand
TGGATAAGGAAACCCAGGAGCAAGTGAAAGAAATGCATCACACCGGCGACGAGCTCCCTACTCTGGATTAAATATGTTGACATGATTAAATAACATGCTAAAATGACAGTATTCTTAAACATCGAGGTGAAATATGAAACTTGTGGTTGTGGGGCTGGGACAGTGCGGCGGCAGGATCGCCGACGAGTTTGCCCGGATGAACAAGCGGGCACGCAGTCAGCGCGGCATTGAGATAGTTACCGGCGCTTTCGCCGTAAACACTGATGCCGCTGACTTAAGCGGGCTGCAAACTATAAGCGGTGACTACCAGCACCGAATCCTCATCGGAGGTCGGAGGACTGGCGGTCACGGTGTCGGCAAGATAAACGAGCTGGGCGCCGAAGTGGCTAAAGAGGACAGCGATAAAGTCGTAGATGCTATCAGGACGGCACGGCACTTCTTCGAGACCGATGCCTTCCTGCTCATCGCCGGCGTTGCCGGCGGTACCGGCTCGGGGGCAATTCCGATAATCGCCCAGATGCTCAGAGAGCGCTACCTGGATAAGCCCATCTACGCCATGGCGGTGCTCCCCTTCTCCCACGAAGAGGAGACCGAGGAAAGGACCGTTTATAATACCGCCACCTGTCTCAAGTCCCTATATCCGACGGTCGATGCCGTATTCCTGGTTGACAATCAAAGGTATGTCAGGAAGGACTTCTCACTCAAAAACAACCTGATGAAGATTAACGGCCTAATCGCCGAGCCGTTCTACAACCTGCTCTGCGCCGGTGAGGAGAAGAAACCCAAGCACATCGGAGCCAAGATAGTCGATGCCGGTGACATCATACAGAGCCTGGCCGGCTGGACAGTAATCGGCTACGGCAAAACACCGGTGCCGACCTTCAGGTGGTTCCCGTTCCTGTCCAATAGTTTCCGGAAGAAGAGCACGGAAACTCACCGCGGAATCCAGGCCATGGACGAAGCCCTAAGCGAGCTGTCGCTTAAGTGCAACCCGGCCGACTCGGGCAGGGCCATCTACCTAGTCTCGGCTCCAGCCAAGGAAATGAATATGGACCTGGTTAAGGAGCTGGGAGATTACCTGAGGACCATCAGCCCTGAGGCGGTGATTAGGAATGGCGATTACCCCAGGGAGAGGAGCCTGATTGACGTTACTTTGCTCCTGTCGGAGTTTAATGCCGTGGAGAAGGTCAAGGGCTATTACACCAAGGCCAGCGGCGTTATCCACGAGCTTAAGGGAAGGCGGGAAGAGTTCGAGGGCAAACTCAAGGAAATAGAAGACGCATCGAAGGACCTGCCCTCGCTACTATAGCTTAAAATAGTAGCTCACCCAAGCCAGCTTTACCGGTTCAAACTGGTAAAGCTGGCTTCTTTTAGGCAATAAATAAAAACTCAAGCTCATTTAAGGCCAAAACCCCTTGGGCAACCGGGTGATATTAGGGTATAATAGGGGCAACCGAAGATGACATCCCAGGTCTTTTATCGCAAGTGGCGCCCCCAGACCCTGGCCGAGCTAGTCGGTCAGGAACAGGTGACCCAGACACTGGGCAATGCCCTCACCAGTGGGCGTGTCTCCCATGCCTATCTCTTCTACGGCCCCCGGGGAACGGGCAAGACCAGCACCGGGCGTATTCTGGCCAAGGCGCTCAACTGCCTTACCAACGGCAGGGGCGAACCGTGCAATGACTGCGATATGTGCCAGGCCATAACCGAGGGCCGGGCGCTGGACGTAATAGAAGTCGATGCCGCCTCCAACACCGGAGTCGACGATATTCGTAGCCTGCGCGAGAAGGTGAACTATGCCCCCAACCAGGCCCGCTACAAGGTCTATATCATCGACGAAGTCCATATGCTCAGTAATAGTGCCTCCAATGCCCTGCTCAAGACCTTGGAGGAGCCGCCCCCCTATATCGTCTTTATTTTAGCCACCACCGAAGCCCATAAAGTCCCGGCCACCCTCATGTCCCGGTGCCAGCGCTTTGACTTCAGGCGCATCTCGCGGGCGGATATAATCTCCAAGCTGACACGCATCTGCGCTACCGAAGGCATCAAGCTGGAGCCGGAAGGGCTTAATCTTATCGCCAAGAGCGCCACCGGCAGCCTGCGCGATGCCGAAAACCTGCTGGAACAGATGACTACCTACTACGGCAGCGAAATCGGCCTCAACCAGGTCCAGGCTATTCTGGGCATTACCGGAGACCAGCGGGCCAGGGAGCTGGTGGGGCATATAGTAGCCGGTGACGTCGCCGGCGGGGTGGCCACCATAAACAGCGTTAACAGCGACGGGCTCGATTTACGCCAGTTCAACCGGGAGGTGGTGGAGTACCTCCGGCAGTTGCTGCTGGTCAAGACCGGCTCCGAAGATGCCGTAGACCTCACCGCCGAAGATAAAGCCGAATTAAAACAGCTGGCGGCCAGGACATCTCTAGCCCAGATATCAAGGGCGATAAAGCTCTTCGGCCAGCTTGAGATTGGCTTTGATAACTACTCCACCCTGCCCCTGGAGCTGGCCCTGGTTGACTGCACCCAGCCGCCGGCTGAGGAAATAAAAAGTCCGCCTGCCCCACCCCAATACGGACCCCCCCCACCGGTTAAAAAGACCTCCCCACCCAAACCCCCGGCGGCCAAAACCGAGCCAGTAGCAGAGCCTAAGGCAGCGCCCGAACCAGCAGCCGAAGCCAAGGCCGACCTACCCAGGGCAAAGGCAAAACCAACCAAGGACATTGCCACCACCCCCCCAGCCGAGCTCAACAATGAAATCGAGCGAATGAGGCTCAACTGGAAAGATGTCATGGAGCAGGCGCCGGATGAGGTTAAAAGGACCTCGGCTATCGCCATTCTCCGCAGCGCCGGGGTCAAACCGGTAGCCATTGAAGGCGATACCGTGGTCCTGGCCTTCAAATACCCCATTCACAAGGAAAAGATGGAGACGGTGGAAAATCAGCAGGCCGCCAGAGCCATCATCAGCAGCTTTCTGGGGCGCTCCTGCCAGGTGCGCTGCGTCTATGAGCCGGAAGATAACCACTTAGTGGAAGCCGCCAAAAAGTTCGGCGCCCAGATTACCAGCGTGGAGGAAAAGTGAACAGGTCTTTTATGCGTCAAGCCCAGGAGCTTCAGGCCAAGCTGGCCAAAGCCCAGGAAGAACTGGCCGAGGCCAAGATTGAAGCCTCATCGGGAGGCGGCGCCGTCACCGTCACCGTCAACGGTCAACAGCAGATACTGTCGGTAAAAATATCGCCCGAGGCGATAGAGCCCGACGACGTGGAAATGCTGGAAGACCTGGTACTGACGGCGGTAAATGAAGCCCTCACCAAGTCCCAGGAGCTGGCCGCCAAGCGCATGGGCAAAATCACCGGAGGCCTCAATATCCCGGGGCTGACCTGATTATAATTTATATCTTTACCCACCCGACCACCCTTAAGTGGAAGGGTCACTCCCCCTTCATGGGGATTTAAAAATTAGAAAAGGGTTCTTCTTCCCACCCTAACCCACCCTACAGGGGTTAATACCCCTATAAAACTCTGCTATATTAGGGGTTTAAGAGAAGCGGAACTAAATAATATGGGTGTTTAAGAGGGACGAAGTCCCTCTTCTAAAAAATATCTTCCCCCTCTCCAAGAGTGGAGAGGGGGATACAGG
>JAUWGI010000082.1 GCA_030606505.1 Deltaproteobacteria bacterium | reverse complement strand
ACTCCAGCACGCACCCCTTTGAGAATACGGCGGGGATGGAGAACACCAGGGGGAAGTCTATCGTGGGGGAAGTCGGGAGGGGCAAAGCAAAATACGTCAGTATTGGCAATTGGTCTTGACCCCAAGCCAGTGCCCAGGGGGTCACGAATTACCCCACCCAACCCCGTTGACGCCCCTCCATAGGGCTCGATGGCTGAAGGATGGTTATGAGTCTCAACCTTGAAACATAATGCGTAACGACCATCAAAATCTATCACCCCTGAGTTGTCCTTGAAGGTGGAAAGGCACCAGGGCTTGTTCAGCGTCTCGGTCACCCGCATCACCGTGCTTTTGAGCAGGTTATCAATGACCTCTTCGCCCAGCCTTATTCTGGACCTGAAGGTCTTGTGCTTGCAGTGCTCCGACCAGGTCTGGGCCAGAGTTTCTAGTTCAACATCGGTGGGATTGCGGTCCAGCTTGGCGAAGTAGCCCTGAATCTGCTTCAGCTCGTCCAGATTTAATTCAAGTTTTTCCCGCCCCAGCCGGGTTAGGCCTTCGTCGTCCAGGGTGAGTAATTCAACCTGTTCTAGAGAGAAGCTGTAGCTGGCCGGGGGCAGCGCCGCCTTTTCCCCGCCGGTGACCACGTGCTGAATGACGCTGTTGACCAGCAGTTTACTGGAGATAAGCTCGATATCGCCGGCGGAGAGCTTGCCCGACAGGTAGTATCTCTTGGCGGTCTTTACCGAATCAATGTGCTTTATGCCCAGGTCGAGGATACCCTTGCTGACACTTTCTTCTACGGGGTCCATAACGCCGGGGTTATAGGCAACCTCAACAGCGTGGGCGTCCGGTGGGGTGGGTGATGCTTCTCCGATGGAATACTGTTCAACTACGGGGTCAGCCAGCAGCTGGCGGCAGATTTTACCCAGTTCTTCCCGGCTTAAGTCCCCTTCCAGCAGATAGACATCGCTGACCCTGACTTGCTGGACGGTGCCAATGCCGAGGTCGTGGATATCGGCTTTTAGCGATTCCCCCCGAGGGTCGGGGAGGCTGGGCTTTACTGAGACTTCAACCCGGGACAATAAACCCCCTTGCTGGCTGTGCTCGCCTATATTCTACTATTACCGCCCAATAATCACAAGTTTTTTTAGCTACGGATGGGGAGAATTTTTGTTCTTTTAGGGGTAAGGACAAGAGATTGGGGCATTAAAAGGGCACCCGCCCAATAGAGGTTGCACCTCTCTTCACTCTCCTTTTTTGGGGGATTTTGTTCCACTCCTCCCCTGCTTTCGGGTGTTTCTCTTCCCACCCTGACCCACCCAACAGAAGTGATACTTCTATCAGTTTCTTCTTGGGGGGTGGGGTTACAGAGTCTTAAAGAGGCAGAGCCTTTTTGGGTGGGTGGGTATGGGAAAAATGAGAACCGTTAAAAGGGTGGGGTGGCTTACCTGGGCTTGTGAAAAGAGTAACCGACACCGGGTTCGGTAATGACATATTTGGGCTGAGACTGGTCCGGCTCTATCTTCTGGCGCAGGTGCCAGATATAGATGCGCACGTAATCCAGGTCATCAATGTATTCCCAGCCCCATACCCCCTCCAAAAGCTGCTTGTGGGTAAGAATACGGCCGGCGTTCTGCATCAGCAGGGCCAGCAGGCGAAACTCAATCGGGGTCAGCCTCACCCGTTCTCCGTTGATTAAAACCTGGCGCTGGACGATATCCACCGTAAGGTAGCCGTCACTAAAGGTAGTCCCTTTCTTCTCCTCCGGGGCAGATAGCTCGGCACGGCGCATTACCGCCTGCACCCTCCCCACCAGCTCTCGCCGGCCCACCGGCTTTATCAGGTAGTTATCCGCCCCGCACTCAAGCCCGCGCACTATGTCTTCCTCGGTATTCTTCTGGGCGGTGAGCATGATGACGGGGACATCGGTGATATCGCGGATGCGGCTGCAGGTCTGCCAGCCGTCCATCTCGGGCATAACCACGTCCAGTAGTACTATATCCGGGCGGTTGGCGAATAAAAGCCGCAAGCCCTCGCCGCCACTGGCGGCGGTGAGCACCTCGAACCCTGCCGGGGTAAGCCCCTGCTCCACCAGCCTGACAAAGGCGGGGTCATCATCGATTACCAGGACTTTTTTAGCCGTTGCCGTATCTGCCATGTCTGCCAATTGTAGCATAAATGGCACAAAAATGCCATATGGTGCCCTTATGGCCCCTACCACTCCTCGCGGGGAAGGGTGGCTATATCAGCCTCATAGTTGAACCAGTAGCCGAAAACCGTATCCGGTGGGGCGTCCCTGAGGATGAGCTCCCTCACCTGCTGATACCACCCCTGGTATTCAGAGACTTGTTCCTCATCATCGTCAAAGACCAGAACCATATCATTGGGGCATCGGATGACACTTTTAATCATTATCGCTCCTCATCGCTAATCTAAGTTCACAAGTTAATCTTAGAATTTGGGAATTAATTGCCCATAAAATTGAGGTTTAAGTTTCGTTAAAAGCGGGAGCAATTTGCGCTAAAAGGAGCCTTCAGCACAGAATGAGGGGGAAGGTGTCAGACAGTCATATCAGGGAAAGCGTCAATCAATGGCTTTGGTGTGGTCGTTCGGCAGCCAGGAATAATCAAGGTGTTTAATAGCTTATGCTCTGCCCAGGCTCCACTAGTCTCGTATAGCTTCAATTATGGCTTTGTTGAACCTGGGCAGGTCGGCGGGCTTGCGCGAGGTAATGAAATTGCCGTCCCGGACTACCGCTTCGTCGACCCATTCGGCGCCGGCTTTCTTGAGTTCGGCGGCTACCGCGGGCCAGGAGGTGAGCCGGCGCCCTTTGACGATGCCGGCGGCGATGAGTAGCTGCGGGCCGTGGCAAACCGCCGCTATCAACTTGCCCAGCTCGTTTGCCTTCTTCACCAGGTCGACCATAGATTTATGCTGGCGCATCTTTTCGGGGGCGTAGCCGCCGGGTATGATAATAGCGTCGAAATCCTCCGCCTTGACCTTATCGGCGGTAGCATCGACTCTTATGGCCACGCTGCCCCTTTTACCCTGGTAAATCTCCTTGGAGCCGCTGCCCACAATCAATACCTTGGCGCCGGCGTTTTTCATGCCCCACATCGGTACGATAAGTTCGGAGTCCTCGAAGTCCTCCTCGACCAGGATGGCGATCCGCTTGCCGTCAAGCATACTTTGACTTTCCTTCGCCGGAAATTCCGGGCCCTCGCCGGCGTTCCCTGGCCTGGCCGGATGGCTTCAGCTCTAGCTCAACCACGCCTACCAGGTCGCGCAGGTAACCGCACTGGATGCAGAACTCATACCAGCCGTGGTGGTCTCTATCCACCCCGACATCACCCGTTTTGCAACGGGGACAACTCTTCGGCCTCAGCATCTTGGGGCCACCCCCTTTATTCATGGCAACTACCCCTTATCATCCAGCTAACCGCTGGACTGTACCTAAAATGATAGTGCGCAGGCAATAACGAAGTCATAAAATCGGGGGGGAAAAAGTTACAAAATTATGACATTGGGGGCGATTCAGGTGGTGGGGTGGTCTATGATGTAGCCTGTCTTGGGGACGGTGCGAATCAGGGGGGGGGTGTTGGGGTCGCTCTCCAGCTTGCTCCTGAGACGGCTTATCCAGGTCCTGAGGATCTGGACATCATCGCGGTATTCCGGCCCCCAAACCTGGGTGAGCAGTTCCTCATAGAGCATGAGGCGGCCGGCATTGTTGATAAGCTGGCTGAGCAGGAGCCATTCGGTGCGGGTCAGGTATTTCTCCTCGCCATTGACCAGCACATTGCGCTTCCTGAAATCAACGGTTATATTGCCTAACTCAAGGATTTCGGGGATTTTGCGTCTTTCGTCGGGTTCCATCCGACGCCTGATGGCCTCAATCCTGGCCACCAGTTCATCGGGGTTGAAAGGCTTGGGCAGGTAGTCGTCGGCGCCCAGTTGTAGCCCTTTAATCTTGTCAGTATCAGCCCCTTTGGCGGTAAGGATAATGACCGGCACCGGGGAAAAGGTGCGCAGCTGTTTAAGCATCTCCAGGCCGTCCATCCTGGGCATGAGGAGGTCGAGTACCACCAGGTCGGGCTCTTGAGCCTGGGCCTGCTCCAGTCCCTCGATGCCGTTGCTGGCGGTCAGCACCTCATAGCCCGAGGCTTTGAGCTTGGTGCTGAGGAAGTTCAGAATCCGTTCTTCATCGTCAACTACCAGTATGCGAAACCG
>JAUWGI010000130.1 GCA_030606505.1 Deltaproteobacteria bacterium | reverse complement strand
CATGAGGAGGCGGGGCCGGGGCTGGTTCACTGGCACCCCAGGGGGTCGGTGATACGCCGTGTCATCGAGGATTTCTGGAAGGACGAGCATATCAAGCGTGGCTATGACCTGATATATACCCCCCATATCGCCAAGCTGGCTTTGTGGCAGACCAGTGGTCACTGGGACTTTTACCGTGAGTACATGTACAGCCCGATGGACGTAGAGGGGCAGGAATATGTCATCAAGCCGATGAATTGCCTGGGACATATCCTGATTTATAAGACCAGCCAGCGCAGTTACCGTGAGCTGCCGCTCCGTTATGCTGAGCTGGGCACGGTGTATCGCTATGAGCGCTCCGGGGTAATACACGGTCTGTCGAGGGTGAGGGGGTTTACCCAGGATGATGCCCATATTTTCTGCCGCTTTGACCAGCTGGAGGAAGAGGTAGTCGGGGTTCTGGAGCTGACCCGCTTCATGATGGATACCTTTGGCTTCACCAATCGCAAGGTTTTACTATCCACCCGACCCGAGAAATACGCCGGTGCCCTGGATATCTGGGAGGAGGCTACCGAAATTCTGCGCCAGGCCCTGGAGAGTTCCGGGATTGCCTACGAGGTTGACCCGGGAGAGGGCGTCTTCTACGGGCCCAAGATAGATACCAAGATTGAAGATGCCCTGGGCAGGGACTGGCAGGGCCCCACCGTTCAGGTTGATTTTAACCTTCCCCAGCGCTTTGACGTTAACTATATCGGCGAGGACGGCAAGGAGCATATGGTGGCCATGGTTCACCGCACCGTGCTGGGAAGCATGGAGCGCTTTCTGGCCTCGCTGGTGGAGCACTACGGGGGCGCCTTCCCGGTGTGGCTGGCGCCGGTTCAGGCCATGATTATTCCGGTGGCCGACCGCCACCTGGAATACTCTCATAAGCTGGAGGCTGAGCTTAAAGCCGACGGGGTGCGGGCGGAGGTCGACGGCCGCTCGGAGAGGGTGAACTTTAAAATCCGGCAGGCGCAGCTGAATAAGATTCCTTATATGCTGGTGGTCGGTGACCGGGAGGCGGCGGAATCTACCGTTTCCGTCCGTCTGCGCACCGGAGAGCAGCTGGCTTCCCAGTCCCTTGACAGCTTTAAGCAGGGCGTTAAGGAAGCTATGGTAAGCCGAACTCAGGAGTTGAAACTGTAACTTGACTAGCTTCAGGTGTTATGTTATAGTTTGTGGTCGCAACCCAACTCAGGCTCGGTGGAGGTAAACAGGATATAGTTAAGCCACTACGAATTAACCAGGGTATTATCGCCAGAGAAGTCCGCCTGGTGGGTGAGAAGGGTGAGCAGTTGGGTATTATGCCTCTAATCCAGGCACGGGAGACGGCGAGGAAGCATAATCTTGACCTGGTTGAGGTAGCCCCTACCGCAGTGCCTCCGGTATGTCGCCTGCTTGATTATGGCAAGTATAAGTATGAGCAGGCCAAGAAAGAGCGCGGGCTGAGGAAGAGCCAGAAGGTCTCCCTGCTCAGAGAGGTCAGGCTGCGACCCAAGATTGGTAACCACGATTTTGAGTCTAAGGTCAGGATGGTCAAAAAACTGCTGGGTGAGGGGGACCGGGTTAAGGTGTCGGTGAGGTTCCGGGGGCGTGAGATTACCCACCCCGAGATTGGCTGGAGGTTGATTCAGCGGATGACAGAGCAGCTAGCGGGGGTGACGGCTATTGCCCGGCAACCGTTGATAGAGGAGAGGAACATGAACGTCATCCTCTTGCCGTTGAGTGCCCAGAAGGCAAAAACAGAAGCTAAAGCCGAGGCTAAAAAAGAGGAGAAGTAGCGGAGTCTTAACGTGCCCAAAATAAAAACTCATAAAGGGGCCAAGAGCCGCTTCCATATCACCGGCAGCGGTAAAATTATGCGAATGAAGGGTGGCAAGAGCCATCTGCGCCGCCGCAAGGCGAAGCGGAGCAAGGGTCTATTTGATGAGACTATACCACTGCATCCCAGTGACCGCATCAGGATAAAGAGGCTTATACCTTACGGGGTAAAGTAAAGGGGTGATATCTTGCCCAGAATAAAGAGGGGTGTAACCGTTCATCGCCGCCATAAGAAGGTGCTGGCCCTGACCAAGGGGCACCGGGCAACCCGACATTCCCTTTATAAACGAGCTCACGAATCTATGATTCATGCTTTGAGCTATGCCTACGCTCATCGCCGGGAGAGGAAGGGTGATATGAGGCGGCTGTGGATTGTGCGGGTCAGTGCCGCCAGCCGGGCCCAGGGGCTTAGCTATGCCCAGTTTATCTACGGCTTGAAGAAGTCGGGGATTGAAATAAACCGCAAGATTCTGGCCGATATGGCCGTCAGGGAGCCTGAGGCCTTCGCCAGTCTGGTGACCGCGGCTAAAGGCAAGCTCGAGAGCTAGTTATCAGGGCAGAGTTTTTTAGAGAGGGGCTTAAAAGCCCCTTTTTTGTTTTACCCCCCGTTTTTAGAGGGCGTTTTATTTCCCACCCACCCACCCTATAGAGGTTTCATCTCTCTCTCGTTTTGAGGGGAAGCGTTGACCCCGCTCAACCCCTTTTTAACGGTTCTTTTTCTTTCCCACC
>JAUWGI010000027.1 GCA_030606505.1 Deltaproteobacteria bacterium | reverse complement strand
GCCCCGGAGCCGCACGATATCTGCTTCTCTTTGTAAGCCTTAATCAACCTGCGGCTGAGTCTATCCTTCTCTTCATCCATCACCACAACAAATTCCCACGGCTGGAGGTTATTAGCCGAGGGAGCATTAATAGTCAGCCTCAGGATCTCTTCAACCGTCTCTCCGGGTATTGAGACAGGCTGGAAAGCCCTGGCACTCCTTCTCTCTCTAATCGTTTTCAGTGTATCCATCGGATATTTCCCCTTCCTCGGTTTGCTCTCGTTTGCAAAATACATTATATTACTTATATCTGTCAATTATCGCTTACGTTCACACTGACTGTTAGCCGGAAAACGGGAGGAGCTATCTTTAGATGATTCGAGCCAAGATATGGTTTAGATGCGCCGTAGTCCATGACCCGGTGTGCCCTATGGTGGTACGGCCGGCTGTAATCGGCTGGGAGGCCAAGTACAGGCAGATTGACCTTACCATTGAGAGGGCCCTCAAGGGTGATGAGCTCGTGCGCCGGATGAAGGGCTGGATAACGGTGGACACTAATAAAGTAATCGAGATTGTCAATAAGTTCGGGAGGTTAAAGGTCCTGGATGACAGGGAGCTGGTCATCGAGATGGAGGATACGGCCAACTTCGAAGAGCTGCAAAAGAGCATGGCCGACGCCTTCAGCGACCAGGTGGATGTGGAGTTGATACCGAAGGGGTAGTTATAGCTTCTTTCGGGAAGTGGGGGGGGCAGAGATGCCCCCTCCTTTTTTATTTTAATAATCTCTATTCCCCTCTCGCCTTAACGTGCCCTCCCGGGTCAGCCTCGGCCATGGTTCCGGCACCGAGCACCATCGCCATCTGCAGGTGGGGGCGGGTGAGTTTTTTCCAGGTTAGCGGGCCGTGCTTTACCCCGGCCGGTATGAACAGCCCCGAGGTGGTATTTATGGTCAGCGGCTGGCCGCCGACGACGAACTCCATCTCGGCACCCAGGTCTTCGGGGTTATCGGGGTCGGTGCCGAGATGGAGAACAATCTCGTTACAGCCCTCCCGGTGGGAATGCTCCAAGATATGGGGGTTGGGTGAGGGCATCTCATATATCCAGCCGATTTCGATATAGGTATTGCTTCCCGGCACCAGGTCGTTGCTCATTAAGGTCATGGTGGGGTACTGCCGGCCGGTTACCTTGCCGGCGGTCACCTCGTAGCGGGGTTTCCTTACCAGGTTCTTCTCCCAGTTCTGTGCTGCCATTGTCTGAAGTCCTCCTTCTAAAAAATGGGCTACATTTATACCAGGCTAATCATGTTGGGGTGGGTTATATGAAAGCCGCAGCTGGCCACCAGATTGCTACCGGTCATGGCGCTGGAATCGTCCGAGGCCAGGAAGACGATGCAGTTGGCGATCTCCTCCGGTTTGGCGGCTCTCTTCAGGGCATTGTTATCGCAAAGCTTGGTCATCACCTGCTCGTAGGTGAGGCCGACATCTTTAGCCGAACGCTTTATCCATTCATCGAATTCATCAGTGAGGGTGGCCCCGGGGCTGATGCAGTTAACCCGTATATTGTATTTGCCGGCTTCGATGGCCAGAGTTTCGGTAAAGCCGATTATGCCCCACTTGCAGGCGGCATAGGGGCTTTCTTTGGGCACTCCGCTTAGCCCGGCGACGCTGCTGACGTTGACAATATTGCCGCTTTTGCGGGGAATCATGTTCTTGAGCACCTCTCTGGCACAAAGCATAGTCCCGGTTAGACTTACTGCCAGTGCAGTATCCCAATTATCCAGATTCATATCAACCGTATCAGCATTATTAGTTGCCATAGCAGCGGCATTATTGACCAGTATGTCAATCTGGCCGAACTCGTCGATGGTCTGGGCGACCAGCCGCTTTATCTGCTCGTAGTCGGAGATATCGGTCTGTATCGCCCTGGCCTTGCCGCCCTTAGCCTTGATGGCTTCAGCCACCTCTTCCAATCGGGAGAGGTGGCGGGAGGCTGCTACCACCTTAGCTCCTTCCCGGGCAAAGGCAAGGCTGGTGGCCCTGCCTATCCCCGACCCTCCGCCGGTAATGATGGCTACCTTATCTTTTAGCTTCATGACTTCCATCCTCCTTAAACATTAGTGCTTAAAAGTTGAGCCCTTTTTAGCCCACCTGAAAAAGCTACAACTAAACCTCTGCCCCTGTCAAGTAGGGGCGCGGCTAATCCGGTACCTCAGTAACCTGACCATTTATCTATTGACCTTTATTACTACTTTACTATTATACTGGTATACTGGTAGTTATAAGGGGTAAAGTAGCTTGGAGGAGCTAGTTTGCCTTATGCCGGCTTTAAGCTGGCAGTATTATTAACCGGGGGGAAATCTCTTTTCGCTATAGCCCTTGGTGGGGGAGGGTGGTATGAAATGCCCATCCTGCGGATACGAAAATAGGGAAGATGCCCAGTACTGCAACCTGTGCCAGAGCTCGTTCCTCAGAGAGCCATCGGCACCGTACGGATTGCCCTCGATGGCCGAGCCGAGCAAAGAGGCGAAAAAGGCGGTAAAACAGGTGTTAAAGAGCCAGGCAGCGGGAGAGAACTGGTTCCAGCGGCACCTGAACTGGACCTGGGTGCTGCCGCAGCTGGTTTTGTTTGTAGTAGCTATGGTTGTTATGTACGGGTTTATAGCTTCTATGGGGCCGGCTTTGATAATGGCTCCTACGGAAATCCCTTCAGTAATATCTTTCTTACCTTTCTCCATTTTTATAGTAGCGTACGCCATTATACTCCCGCTACTCGGGGCGGCGTCAATATATGGTATAGGCGCCTGGGTGCTGAAAAGGAAAGACCGGAGCCTGTGGTGGCTGTTAATTTTCCTTATTCCTACCGCTGCCTATTTGCTGAACGCTTTTGTAGGATTTGTCGCTCTGGTTGTAGTCTGGATTGTATTTCTGCGCCTGGAGAACCGCAACCTCATGGTGGACCTGCCGGTTTCTTCCGGTTCCTCCGGGTCTTCCAGTGCCATCCAGCCCGGTCTGGCACCCCAGGGTCTGGGGTCTCAATACCGCAAATACGAGCCGTGACCTCTGGTATATTTGGACGAGAAGGGCAGGGGAGCCGAAAGTTTCCCCTTTTTAGTTTTAGAATTTCCTCTAAAATTGCCTCCAAAACCCCTTGACAAAAGCTAAAAGTAATATTACAATATATCAAGATATATCGTGATAGTATGTGATATATCAATTAACCGGAGTGTTTTAGGAGATAGAGATGTTTAGAGGACGAACACACAGAGGAGAAGGATTTTTCTGGGGACCCTGGCGGGGAAGCTCCTTCCAGAAGGGAGACCTGAAGTACGTTATCCTGGACCTGATAAAGGATAAGCCGAGGCACGGCTATGAGATTATCCGTGAGTTGGAAGAAATGTCTCACGGCCTTTATACTCCCAGCCCCGGCGCCGTCTATCCCACCCTCCAGATGCTCGAGGAGATGGGCTACGCCACCGCCGTCGAGAGGGACGGCCGGAAGGTCTACACCATCACCGAGGAGGGGCTTAATTTCCTGACGGAGCGCAAGGATTTGGCGGATGAGGTCAGGAGCCATATGAAGAGTAAGTGGAGTTTCAAGAACATCGGCAAGATGGCCACCATGATGAAGGAGTACCACGCCCTGGAGAATCTGTTGGGGCGGGGGCTGCGCAGTATGGATGCCGACAAGATGCAGCGCATCCGCCAGGTGCTTATCAATACTGCCGGAGCCATCGAGGCCATACTGGAAGAATAAAGGGGTAAGGGTGAACGCCTTGGCTAACACTATTAACCTTGAGTTTGATGAGAAAAGCGGGGAGTACTACATCGTCTGGGAGCCGGTGGTTATCGGCACCGGCAAAACCGCAGACGAAGCCCTGCAGGACTTGAGAGAGGCGGCCCACTTCGGCGTGGATACAATGATTGACCGCAAGCTGGAAAATATAAAAAAGGAGGACTAGAATGGGTTATTTTAGGGTATTTGCGGCTATTCCCGGTTTCTTTCTCAGTTCGTTCTTCTTGATGCTACTCTGGGGGGTGATTGCGCCCAAAATCGGCATGGTAACTATTAACTACCCCATGTCTATGCTGGTTACCATTACCCTCTGGCTGGCCGTGGCCCCTCTGGCCGCCGCCGCCGGCAAAAAACACGAATGGTGGGGTTAAATATGAGCCTGGACGCGGGCAAGAGGCACGAATAAGTTTTTTGCCCTTTTGTCTTTGTTTAAGTGAAATACAGGGCGCCTGACGCCAAACCAGGCGCCTTTTACTTTGCTTTCGGCTATTTAGAGTGCCGGTGGCTAAATACACTTAAAAGACGGGCGGTTTTGGAGACCGCAGGATTTGCCGTTAGCTTTTTGTTTTGGTCCTGATAAAGATAATGTGCAGGGTGACCCCGACGGCGACAATCAAGAGGATTACGGTGACCACTGTGTTGGCTACCAGCCATATCGATATGCCGATGGTCGCCCATAATACAATAATGATAAAGAGCTTGACCTTGAGCGGTATGCCCCTGCCCTCGATGTAGTTCCTGATATAGGCGCCGAAAAACCGGCTGTTCATCAGCCAGCTATAGAACCTCGGTGAGCTGCGCAGGTAGCAGCCGGCGGCCAGCAGCAGAAACGGGGTGGTGGGTAGTATCGGGACAAAGATGCCGACTATGCCTATCGCCAGGGATAGCGTACCGGCGGCCAGCAGCAGCTGACGCTTTAATTTTTCCGACATGGAATCTACCCATATATATAGCAGTATGGGGGCTGGAATACAAATTTTACGATGAGTATTTGTTGGGGGGGTGGGTGATTTAGTGGGTTAGTGCCTTGACGTTGGTGACCACGGACTACCGCCGATAATCTATCGGTGCACCGTGGTCACTGATTTACAGTTTGTTAACCGGGCGGCTCTTGCGCAGCAGCTTGTTAACGTCCCCCTGCCTTAACCTGCGGTCGCCGCGGGACCCGATGCGGTAGGTTTCCAGCACCCCCCTGTTGCTCCAGCGCCGGACTGTGTTGACGTGGACGTTGAGCAGCTCGGCTACCTCGGCGGTGGTGAGCAGGGCATCGGGGTCGCTGCGGGACGGCCTTTTCTTGGCCGTGGTCTCGGCATTGGCTATCTGCCTTATCCGCTCCCGGGTTAAGCCTAGCTTGCGGCCGATCTCGGCGTAGGTAAAGCCTGCCTTGCGCAGGCTGGCTACTTGCGTGTGTCTAGAACCATTCACTCTTTCCAACATGGCTTCTCCGCTCCTTAGTTTGCTTGGCGATGGTATACTGGTACTGGCTGGTGCCATCAATTACATAGTAGGTGTGCCGCTTCTCCGAGGCGGTGGGTGGCTGGTGCATTATCGGTTTGCCCAGCTCATCGGCTACCTTGACCAGGTCTTCTATTGACCCCAGCGATATTATCTTCTCATCGTCTATCGGTGTCTGGCTGCTGGCCTGGGCGATGCGGTCGGCGTATTTCTTACCGACCGCCAGCGCTTCCTTCTCAAAGAGGGACAGCTCCACCGGCTTGGTCTGGTTGTAGAACACCAGCGAGGCGATGAAGATAACCAGGAAAATGAGGCCCAGGATAAGGGAGGTCGTTTTTAGCCCGTCTACCGATAGCCCCAGATACCGGCTGGGGTTGGGGATAATCCGGGTGGTGGTGATGGCATCTTCCTGGGTCATCTCTAGCTCCTCATTCCATATCAGGGTGCCTCCCCCCAGCTCGGTGCTTAAGGTCTGGGTGAAGGTTTCATCTATCGTTCCGATATCTGTCTGCGCCGTAACGTGGACAAAGGCCTCGATGATGAAATTATAGGCTTCCCCCCCTGTCCCGGTTTCAGTGCGGATGGCGGTAAGCAGTTCGTTTAGATAGACTATGTCTAACGGGAAATCGACCTTGAGACTATCCGGTTGCCTGGTGCTGGGCACCAGAACGAAGGTCTTGCTCCAGAACTCCGGATTATCAATGGTGGCGGTTATGGTTACTTCCTGGGTCACTTCAGTTACCGGACGGGAAGCCCGGAAATCGTAGTAATAGCTGGTCTCCATCCTGTCCACCAGCTGGTAGGGGATTACCGGCCCTACCCCCAGCGTTTTCGGCTGCGGGGGGATATAGGGGGTGGATTTGGGGGGTTTTAATGTATCGGTTTTATACAGGGAGTTCTCTTCCAGATAGATGGTGTAATCGAAGGTCCCCCGGGCTTCTATTCCCCCGGTGGGGTCCAGCACCGTCGAGACCAGGTTACCGCCTATCTCGATGGTGCTGCCCGACAGCACTATCGGCAGGCTTTGAATGAGGGACTCGCTCTCCAGGCCCTCGCCCAGCCCCACCGTAGCCACCAGGGTTACCTCACGACTTGAGGTGCGAATCTCGGTCTCTTCGTCAATGGTGTCAAACAGCTCGTTGATTTCATCGAGGTCAAGCTCAAACTCAACCTTGAAGTTGCCCGTTTTGTCGGTTACGGGCACCAGTTCAACCGTTTTCTGCCAGAGGTCGCCGTTTTGCAGGACCGCTTCTACCTTTACCCCCTGTTTTACCGCCTGCAATAGCGGTGCATCCGTCTCGTACCTGAAGCTCATTTCAATTTCGTCGTCAATGAGGGCGATGGGGTATTGGGGGTTGGGCGGGGGCTCCGGCTCCTCCCTGGGTTCGGGGCCGAACAGGTAGGAGGGCTTCAGGTAGACCAGGTAATCGAATCGGCCGTTGTGCTCGTAGTTGAGCAGGGAGACTTCCTCTTCCACTTCGGTGGGCAGGGTGCTGCCCGCCAGCATGCCAATCAGCGAGATGATGAATATGACGGCGCTGATGGTGGCTGCCCGCTTCGTCCATTTGTGGATTTTTTCTCTGTCTAAAAATAGCTTTTTCATTTTTTATCTACCTGCTTATATCTATCCGGTGAAGAATCCCTTGACCACTACTGACGCCCAGCCTATCTTGGGGATGGTGAGTACGGCTTTGCCGACCACGTTATCCGGGAGTACCGGCTCTGAGTCCGGCTCGTCGTTGGCGTCACCCTTGGTTATGAAGACCTTTGAGCCTTCTTCCGTTTCCTGAATCTCGATTACCCGGTGCATCACGGTGACTGCTTCCGGTACCCGGAACTGTATAACGTCACCCGTCTCGATGTTATCGGCTGGCACCTTGGCGATTATGACCACGTCGCCGGGATACATCTTGGGCTCCATACTGCCACTGCCCACCAGCGCCGGCTGGAAGGGAAAAAGCCCCACCGCAAACCAGATTATGGCTACGGCGGCAACGGTGGTAACAATCCAGCCGGTTATGGAGCCGCTCTCGGCTCGTTTTCCCTTTTTAGGGCCGGTCTGGGGTGAGTAGAGGCTGTTCATCAGCACCAGCCCGACAATGGGTAGCGCTGTCCCGATAAGCCCTTTGAACATACAGGGGAGGTCGGGGAGGACGGGGCTGAACCACCAGAAGGCCTGAAGTATCCCGCGGTAGAGCAGGGCGGGTATCGGCCCGCCTAACAGGGCCAGGAATGTCGCCAGCAGGTTCTCGGCCAGCGACGGCAGGAAGGTGGAGTTGATAAAATCAATGGAGCCGACCTCTAGTCTGAGCCCGGTGATCTGGGTTAGCGGTACGGATAGTAGCGTGTAGAGCAGGGCGACTGAGGCCAGCGCCAGGAAGACGCGTTTCCTTCCCAGGTGGTTGACCAGCCACGCCCGGCTGAACTCCATGCCGAAGAGCATGGCAGCCACAAAAAGGAGGTTGGTTAATATACCCGTCGGGGTGAAGGAGTAGGGGCTCTTGCCAAAGCTGGCAAAGAGCCCGCCAACAATGAGGAGTACCATCTGGAAGAAGCCAATCATTAGCGCCAGCTGAATGATAGAACTCTTGTCCTTTAATTTGGCGGCGGTTCTGTATCGGGGTAAGAATATAACCGCCACGCCGATAATTATCCAGAGGAGCGGAATAGCGATATAGGTGCCGGCAAAGCCGCCAATGGCCTTGGCCAGGCCCATGTTCATCGCCAGGTAGATGCCGACCAGCAGGGCGATGGTAATCCAGATTGCCCGTTTGGGTTGTATATCGAGAGCGGTTACCATTTTCCCTCATACATTGTTTGTTTTTTTACGGTTCTTATTTTGCCCCTTAAGCTGCCTCCAGGACAACTGCCCGAACCTCACCAAAGATAACTTAAGCCATCAGCTATTGGCGGTCTTTATTCCTTTGTCTGTATTTAATTGTGAAATCTGGCCC
>JAUWGI010000055.1 GCA_030606505.1 Deltaproteobacteria bacterium | reverse complement strand
CGACCAGATTCGCATGTCTATCGCCCAGCCCCAGCTCAATGTTAAGATTGTGGCCACCCACAGCGGCATCACTGTCGGCGAAGACGGCACCTCGCACCAGTCTATCGAAGATTTAGCCCTGATTTGCTCCCTGCCCGGCTTTAACGTCATCGTCCCCGCCGATGCCATTGAAACCGCCCAGGCGGTAGAGTCAGCGGTCACCACCCACGGGCCGTTCTATATCAGGCTGTGCCGTCCCAAGTCTCAACTGGTCTATAACGAAGACTACCGCTTCCAGCTGGGGAAGGCGGTAACCCTGAGGCGGGGTAAGGATGCCACCATCATCGCCATCGGCTTGATGGTCAAGGCGGCTCTGGAAGCGGCGCAAAACCTGAAACAGGAGGACATAGACTGCCGGGTGCTCAATATGCCCACCCTCAAGCCCCTTGACGAAGCGGCTATCATTAAGGCGGCTGAGACCGGCGCCATTGTCACCGCTGAGGAGCACCTGGAGCACGGCGGCCTGGGCAGTATGGTGGCCAGGGTGGTTGCCCAAAACCAGCCGGTGCCCATGGAGCTGGTAGCGCTTAAAGATACCTACGCCAAGTCGGGCAAACCGGAGGAGCTTCTGGAGAGATATGGCCTGACCGCCAAAGACATTGAGCTGGCGGTAAAGTCAGCCGTAAAAAGGAAGTGACTTAAGCGCTCCCCGTCCCTGAGATATTGACCGTTTGCCACGTCCTCAGGAAATGAGTAATGCCCACCAGACAGGACAGGGCAACGCCGTAGGTGACAAGCACTCCGGGCACTCCCAGCCACCAGCAGACAAACGGCAGCGGAACAAAGAGAACGGCGCTGGCTATAATCACATTGCGGGAGATAAGCAGGGTCAATATCGTTGGGGTGGCCAGGATGAGCATTGGCTGAGTGATGGTGGTCAGCAGCACGCCAATAGTAGTCGCCTCCCCCCGCCCTCCCCGGAAGCGGAGAAAAATCGGCCAGTTATGCCCGATGACGGCGGCTGCCCCAGTCAGCAGTACGGTTATCTGGGGCAGGTTGGTGGCTTGAGCGATGAGAATAGCCAGCGCCCCCTTACCGGCATCGATAATACCCACGGCCACCCCCACCTTAGCCCCCAGCTGATGAAAGGCGTTCTGAGCGCCCACATTACCATCCCCGATCTGCCGGATATCAACCTTCTTAAAAATACGTCCCATAATATGGGCGGTAGGGATAGAGCCGAGCAGGTAACCTAATATTACTATCAGCCAGGGCATAGCATACTCTCTAACTGGTGCCGGGGGTGGGACTCGAACCCACAAGGACTAGGTCCGGCGGATTTTAAGTCCGCTGCGTCTGCCATTCCGCCACCCCGGCGCCGAAATTATTGTAAGTGCTGGCGGGGTGAGCGTCAAGCGGACGATATTTGAGGATGAGGCATATTCCTGGCGCTTAAACAGAGCTCCTACTGGGCAACCTTCAGCACCGGTTCGACAACCACCGGGGGCATCAGATTACCCCGGCCTGCCTGCAGTAGCTTGGTCAGCTTTACCTGACTGCTGGCTTTCATCATGGCTTCTTCTCTGGAAACAATGCCGCTTTTGACCAGTTCAGCCAGTGCCTGATCCAGGGTATGCATCCCCTCCAGTTTGCCCATCTCCAGGCTGGCTGATATCTCATGTATTTTCTCTTCGCGGATAAGCCTTTTGGTAACGCTATTGGCCAGCATAATCTCAAAGGCGGCCACCCGCCCTCCCCCGATGTGGGGCAGCAGGGTCTGTGAGAGCACGGCTTCTATCACCTGTGATAGCTGCAGTCTTATCTGGCGCTGCTGGGCAGGGGGGAAGACATCGATTATGCGGTCGATGGACTGGGCGGCGTCAAGGGTGTGCAGTGTCGCCAGCACCAGATGTCCGGTCTCAGCGGCGGTGATAGCGGTGCTTATCGTCTCCAGATCACGCATCTCCCCGATAACAATTACATCCGGGTCATGACGGAGGGCGTGGATTAAGGCGGTGGGAAAGGATTTGGTGTCATCTCCCAGGTCTCGCTGCCGGATGAGGCATTTCTTATCCTGAAACAGGTACTCAATGGGGTCCTCGATAGTAATCACACTTCGAGCCTCATTCTCGTTAAGGTGATTTATCATCGCCGCCAGGGTAGTTGACTTACCGCTGCCGGCGGGGCCGGTTACCAGCACCAGTCCTCTTGGCTTGAGAATAAGCTCTTTGCAAATCTGGGGCAGCCCTAACTCATCAACCGAAGGCACGCTGGACGGCACCCGGCGGAAAGCAAGGCTCACGGTGCCTCTCTGCCGCAGTACGTTAACCCGGAACCGGGCCAGCCCGGGCACGCTATAGGCAAAGTCCAGCTCCTGTTCTCTGCTAAAAGCCTCTCGCTGCTCCTCGGTAGTAATTTCCTCGAATATCCTCTCGATATCCCTGGCGGTAAACTGCGGCCATTCCTCTTGAGGAACCAACGCGCTATCGATACGGAGCACAGGCGGGCTGGGCACCTTAACGTGTAAATCGGTAGCTCCCTTTTCAATGACCAGTTCCAGAATTTGACGAAATCCGTTTAATTTCCTCACTGAAAGACGTCCTCCTTACTACCGGGGGACAGTTAAAGAAAAACCGACCCCCTTTAGGGCCGGTTTCACCACTTGCTCCCCAGAGCCCAGGTGACCACATAAAGGCTCTGGTTCATCACATCCCTATTTTTTAGCCAAAATTAGTATTAAATAGCTAGCTCAAAAGATTAACCCAGATCCAACTTTTCTCCATTGGGCAAATCTCTGTTATCCTAACACGCCCAACCTGCAGGCGTAATCACCCAAATAGGCTAATTCCAGCAGTAAATAGTAATGGGAGAAAGGTCAGGAAAAGAACAGTTGACTAGTGGTTAAAGGAGCAGGGGCTAAGTGCCGCCAGAAATAACTGGAGG
This sequence comes from Deltaproteobacteria bacterium, assembly GCA_030606505.1. Taxonomy (GTDB): domain Bacteria; phylum Chloroflexota; class Dehalococcoidia; order Dehalococcoidales; family BS750m-G39; genus JABMRW01. Next base: position 3,027 of record JAUWGI010000055.1, on the reverse strand, counting down.
CGACGACCGGATTCGAACCGGTGAATAGGGGTTTTGCAGACCCCCGCCTTAACCACTTGGCCACGTCGCCCCCTGATATCTTATGGAGCGGAAGACGAGATTCGAACTCGCGACCCTCTCCTTGGCAAGGAGATGCTCTACCGCTGAGCCACTTCCGCCCTAGCCGTTTTTAAAATGGTGCCGAGGAGGAGATTTGAACTCCTACGAGCTTACGCTCACCACCCCCTCAAGATGGCGTGTCTACCGATTCCACCACCTCGGCAAAAATCACACCAAAAATAGCATACCATTCGTTCTCGCACAGCGTCAAGCTATAGTTTCTATCCGGCGCCCCCGGCGGGCCGTTTTTCTTGACAAAAGCATCGGCTCACTGATACTTTTTACTAAAGAGACCCGGAAAGTATAAAGAGCTAGAAAGGTGAAGAGGATTGGATTTTGCATTCACCGCTGAGCAGGAGAAATTCCGGCAGGAAGTGCGCACTTTTCTGGACGCTGAGCTGCCACCGGATTGGGTGGGCTATCTGGGGGGTACCACCGGCGACCACGTCGTTGACCGCGGTGAAGGCTGGCAGGTATTCCAAGACATAGCCGGCAAACTGGGGAAGAAGGGATGGCTATCCCTGTGCTGGCCCAGGGAATACGGTGGGCAGGCTCGCTCCTACGTAGACTACCTCATCTTCGCCGAGGAGATAGCCCGCCGCGGCTCACCAGGCTACAACCCTATTGCCATGAAAATGCTGGCCCCAACCCTTATTGACTACGGTAACGAGGAACAAAAGCAGCAGCACCTCAAGCCAATTGCCCGGGGAGAGCGATTCTGGTGTGAGGGCTTAAGCGAACCGGAGGCCGGCTCCGACCTCGCTTCTCTCCAAACCAAGGCGGTAAAAGACAACGGTCACTTCATCATAAACGGGCAGAAGACCTGGAGTACCTTAGCCAATCACTCCGACTGGTGTTTTATGCTGGCCAGGTCAGACCCCAACTCCCAGCGGTACAAAGGGCTTAGCTTTTTACTGGTTGACCTGTCCACCCCCGGTGTTACCGTCAGCCCGATAAAGAACTTGGCCGGGGAGTCGTCTTTCTGCGAGATATTCTTCGAGGATGCCCGAATACCCGGGGAAAATCTGGTAAGCAAAGAGAGCGAAGGCTGGCCGGTAGCCCAGGCACTGTTGGCCCACGAACGAACTTCCATTGAATTCGTGGCTATGGTGCAGAGCCTGATTGAGGAAACAATTAAATATCTAAAGGCCAACCCTGGAATAGCGCCGGCATCCGCCAGAGATTCACTAGCCAGACTAGCGATAGAGGCTGAAATCGGGCGCTTACTGAACTATCGAGTTGCCTGGCAGCACGACCAGGGGGTGGCTACAGACCTGTATGCCTCCATAGCTAAACTATACAGCACCGAGTTATTCAAGCGCGCCGCCAGTGCCGCCATGCATTTAATAGGATTATACGGTCAGCTTGACAAGAAGGAGACTATAGCTCCCTTAAGCGGCTGGATTGAGCACATGTATCTGGTTTCTTTCGGGGCCACTATTGCCGCTGGCACATCGGAGATTCAAAAAAACATTATCGCCTTACGCGGCCTGAGTTTACCCAAGGGTTAAACTGATAACAAAGCAGAAAGGCCGGGCATCCCTAGAATCAAGGAAACCCAGCCTCCCCGATTATTCAACTCGTGCTACTGGTCTTACGCCTTACCAATCCTGAACATCTTAGTCCCGCATACCGGGCACACACCCTGAGTCGCCGGCTTACCATTCTTCATGGTTATTTTCTTGGCGTCCTTCATTTCCCTCTTGGTCCGGCACTTCATACAATATGCCTGCATTAATCTACCTCCCTTTTTGCTTTGAAGGATATACTGTTCCCGCGGTAATGTCAAGAGTCTACCGCCAACTTTTGAACGCAATTCAAGATAACTATATATTGTCATACCCTATATTTCTCTATACTATGCATGTTCAGCCCCACCCAGAACACGCCGAGCAGGAAATAAAGAAGCTAAAGGGGAAATAACTAAACGAAAAATAAAGCAGGAGTGGCAGGATTCGAACCCGCGACCTGCGGTTTTGGAGACCGCTGCTCTTCCAGCTGAGCTACACTCCTAAAGCACAGCCTATATTACCATAAATCAGACTAAAAATTAACTGGTACCCCTGGCGCGACTCGAACTCGCGACACACGGTTTAGGAAACTGTCTGTCATTATACCAAACCGTCATTTTGCGTTCAAATCAAAACTTTTGTGTTATCTGCCTCAAACCCGTTCTGAGCGTAAAATACCAACTGGTATTAACCTGTTTTATTCCGTCTATTAGCAAAATTCTAGCTTCAGTTTGAGCCCCACCGGATCAGTCAAGTTTAAGAATAGTCTCAAGCATTATAACGGCCTTTGCATTTTGGGGTATGGCTTCATATTGGGTATTTATGCCCGGTGTAAAAGGTCTAATAGTCAAAGAGAAGTATAGCTAAGGGGAACTCTCAGGAAGGGATTTGCGTGTCGGGAGACAGGTGTAACAAAACGCTAAAAAGTGCAATGAGGAGACGAATCCGCAGTTTGCTTCATGCCACTCAATAATTTTTATTGGGCAGTACCCTTGGTCATACTCTTCAATAAGGAAAGGATAACGAGTGCAATCCTTTGCACCTCTAGAGACTTTTGCCCTAATACGGTAGCTACATAAGGGATCCAATCGTTCACTATTGTAGAGTGGACGACTCTCAGCTACGCTGTGGCGATGGGGGGATAGGTAGCCAGCCAGAGCAAATAGCCAAGAAAAAGCCAACTCGCGCTAACCCCGATGTTCTGCTGACCATTGCTGAAGCAGCTAAGCTTCTCAATGTTCATGTAAACACAGTCAGACGCTGGAGTAATAAGGGGATATTAAAAACATACCGGCTTGGGTCTCGGGGTGACCGAAGATTAAGGCAGGGAGACATTGACAAATTGCTACGGAAAAGTCGGTCTGCTAAGACAACCTGATCTCCTGACCATGATGAGATGATAAATAACCAGCAATAA
>JAUWGI010000135.1 GCA_030606505.1 Deltaproteobacteria bacterium | reverse complement strand
TATCCGCCTCCGGTTCGGCCGGCGGGGGGGCGGGGAGGAGGGAGATAATCTTATCCCGTAGCTCGGCGGTGCCCCGCCCGTGATGGGCACTGATAACAAAGGGCTCGTCCAGCCCCAGTTCATAGAATTCGGCGGCGCCGCTTTCCAATTTGGGGCTGTCCGCCTTGTTCGCCACCAGCACCACCGGCTTACTGGCGAGGCGCAGCATCCCGGCTATCTCCAGGTCGGCGGGCAGCACCCCGTCCCTGATATTGACCATGAAGATGATGGCATCGGCTTCAGCGATGGCCACCTCCACCTGCCCCTTTATGCCGCGGGCTATTGAAGTGCGGGGTTTAATCTCCAGACCGCCGGTATCAACCAGGGTGAAGGCCGCCCCGGCCCAGGCGACATCGGCGAAGATGCGGTCGCGGGTGGTGCCGGGCATATCTTCAACAATGGCCACCCGCTGGCCGACCAGACGGTTGAGCAGGGTGGACTTGCCCACATTCTGACGGCCGATAATGGCTACAATCGGTTTGCTCATGCCAGCTCACTCTAGCCGGTGATATAGCCCCCTTCGTGTCTCGACGGAGGAGGCTTCCTCTCCTGCCTCTTCTCCTCAACCGGAAGCGGCTTCCCCCGCAGCTCCTTGGCAAAGTTGACGCTGGGGGGCTCAATCTCGGTGCGGGCAAACTCCCTCAGCTCGGCAATACTGTCCCTGAAGTCCTGAATAAAGGCATTGTATTCCACGGCAAACCGGTTGTAGAGGTCTATTGTCTCCGGCGGCAGCTCAACCTTCTCCGCCACCTCGCTGAACTGCTCGACAAATTCATAGTAATGGGTGCTCAGCAGCCAGAGCTCATTTAAACTGGTGCGCAGGTAAGCGCTAAAGCGCCGTCCCCTGATATCGCTCTCCAGCCGGGTGGCAAAGCTGCTACCCCAGGTATTGAAAATCCGCTGCGCCACCTCGCATTCCCTGGCCCAGGCCCAGACCCGGGCATTATCACTGGTGAGCAGAGTGCGGATAACGACAAAGATAGACAGCGAAGAATCACCCATAAAACGGCGATTGAAATGCCCGCCCAGCTCATTCAACCTCAGCGCCAGCTGCTCCAACCGCTTCTCCCTGGCGGCGGTAGCCGCCATCACCAGGCCGATGACCAGGATAATAACCAGCACCGGACCCAGGACTTCGACAGGCCACTCAAAGATAGCCCCGACCACCGCCAGTACCGTAATCAAGAAGGGGCTCCAGCCCCAGCTGAGCAATTTTCTTAACATATCAGCCACCTCCTAGCGATAGCCCGCCAGCGGAATCTCCAGACCCCCCAGCATCGCTGCCAGCAACGCCTTCTGCAGGTGCAGCCGGTTTTCCGCCTGGTCGAAGACCACCGAAGCGGGGCTATCTAAAATCCCCTCCGCCACCTCCTCCCCGTGATGGGCCGGTAAAGGGTGCATCAATATGGCATTCTCCCTGGCCAGGGAGAGCAACTCAGCATCCACCTGATAACCGGCAAAAGCCCGGCGCCGGGCTTCGGCCTCGGCCTCCTGCCCCATGCTGGTCCAGACATCGGTGTAGACAATATCGGCGTCGGTGACCGCCTGACGTGGGTCTTCGGTGCAAAATATCTCGGCACCGGTACCCAGAGCCGTATTCTGCGCCAGATTGAACGTTTCGTCCTCAACAGCATAGGCGGGAGGGGTGGCAATCCGGAAATTCATCCCGCTGAGCGAAGCCGCCAGCATCAGGCTGCGGGCCACGTTGTTGCCGTCGCCGATGAAGGCCAGAGTCAGGCCGTTAAGCTCCCCTTTTTTCTCGCAGACGGTCAAAAGGTCAGCCAGCGCCTGGCAGGGGTGCTCGCGGTCGGAGAGGGCATTGATCACCGGCACGCTGGCATAACTGGCCAGAGCCTCCAGCGTCTGGTGGGAAAAGGTGCGGGCGGCGATGGCGTCCACATAGCGGCTGAGCACCCGGGCGACATCGGCCACCGATTCCCGCTCTCCCAGACCAACCTCGGCCGGGGAGAGATAGACCGTCTGGCCGCCCAACTGGCGCATGGCTACCTCAAAGCTGACACGGGTGCGCAACGAGGGCTTTTCGAACATTATCGCCAGCGTCTTGCCATTGAGCATGGATACCCAGCCCTGCGCTTTCATGTCAATGGCGTCCGAGAGCAGCAGGCGAATGTCCTCAACGCCGAGGTCAGCTATCGAGAGTAAATCTTTCTTCATTGACCTCAGTATATCACGAAACAGGAATTATTCAATATGGATTTCAGGCACAAAAAACAGGGGGGATTGCCCGGTTTTTAGCGTGCGTTTTGCTTCCCACCCTCCCACCCTACAGAAGTGATACTTCTATCAATTTCTTTTCAGGGGTAGCTATAATTTCCCCCGAAAAGGGGGAGAGGGTTACAGAACTTTTAGAGTATGTTCTGCTTCCCACCCTCCCACCCTCAAAGGCTGCGCCTTTAAAAATTTGCCAAAAATCGGGGTGGGGAGAATGGGGTAATTTCTTC
>JAUWGI010000115.1 GCA_030606505.1 Deltaproteobacteria bacterium | reverse complement strand
TTCCCCCAAATCCTTAAAATCCAGCTTGCGCAGCAGGTAGGTGGCCACGATTATAGATACGTTGCCGACGCCGGGCCAGGAAGCCAGCATCACCGGCTTCTTTAACCGGGGCCGGGCGAAGAGCCTTACCACTTCGTTCATGGCTTACCCCTTGGCCGCCACCGACAGGCGGGGGCAGTAGAGGGGCGGGGTGTTAAGAAAGCCGCCCACCCATTCCGCCTGACTGCCGACGGCGGTAACCTCCTTGAGAACCTGATAAACGTTTCCCGATATCATAGTGTTTTTAACCCTACCTACTATTTTACCACTTTCTACTTTATAACCTAAGAGGACATTGCCGCTGAAATCGCCGCCGAGGATATTGCCCTGCTCGGCGCCCATGAGCTGTTCGATGACCAGTCCTTCTTTGATATCTTTTATCATATCTTCCATAGAGGTCTGGCCGGGGGCGATGATGAGGGCGCTGGGGGCGGGCGCCGGTAAGCCCCCGCCGCGGCTGCCGCTGCCGGTGCTTCTGGTATTGGCCAGGGCGGCGGTCTGCAAATCATAGAGAAAATTAGACACCACCCCCTGCTCGATGAGCGGGGTGGTCTGGCTGGCGACCCCTTCGTCGTCGCAGGGGCGGCTGTGGGGGCGATAGGCTACAGTTGGGTCGTCCCAGAGTGATATTTTTGAGTCAAATACCTTTTTGCCCAGTTTATTACCGACGGGGGAAGCCCCCTGCAGTACCGTCTTGCCGTTGAAGGCCGTCACCAGGGAGGGGACCAGGGCGCTGGCCACCCCGCGGGGGGTAAAGATTACCGGCAATTGCCCGGTGGGCACCGAGGCCTGGTTCTTGGCCAGTTCTAACTGCTGGATTACCACTCTGGCTATATCCCGGGGTTGGGTTATGGGGTGGCCAAAGCTCTGGCTTTCGCCGACAAAGAGCATATCGGTGCCCCGGATGAGGCTGCCGTAGATACCTATGCTGAAAATGCTTTTCTGATAGCTGGCCTGACCGCCGTTTGAGTTTAACAGCTTTACCGAGACAGTATCCTTGCTGACCATTGCCTCGCAGAGGATTCCCGGGGTATGTTTGGTAATTATTTCGATTAGCTCCTGCCCCAGTTTATCCATATTTTCGAGGGGGGTGGTCTCGACGGCGGGGTCTAAGATATCTATCCGGGGATAGGGAGTGAGGGGAGGAAGCTGAAATTTGGCGGGCATGCCGAACCGGGCGGTTTCTACGGCGTTGCTTATTAAGTTTTTGACGTCATCCAGTTCGGTGGTGGTGGCATAGCCGAGGCGGCCTTCCTTGATAATGCGTAAAGCTATACCGGTGCTCTGCTTGCTCTGGATGTGCTTGAGGCGGTTGGTCTCGAACTGCACCGAGGTCTCTTCGGCGGCGACCTCAAAGACCTCGGCGGCCTCGGCTACCTTTTGGGCTTTAGCCAGTATATCTTCCACTAGCTGCCTCCCACCAGGCACTGGCTGATTCTGATATGGGGGCTGCCGTTGGAGACGGGGAGGGGGTATTGCCCGCCCTTGCCGCAGCCGCCGCCCTGGTTCATGTCCAGGTCGTTGCCGATGGCGTCGATATTATTGAGGGTGGTAAAGACATTGCCGGTGAGCACCACCGGGCGCAGGGCTTCGGCGATTTTGCCGTTGCGAATCATGTAGGTTTCGCCGGCGGAAAAAGTAAACATCTCCATGCTGGTGGTGCCGCCGAACCAGTTTTTGGCGTAGACGCCTTCTTTTATATCGGCGATTATATCGTCGAAAGAGGCTTTGCCGGGTTCAATGTAGGTGTTGGTCATACGGACGATGGGGGGGTAGCGGTAATTTATGGCGCGGGCGTTGCCGGTGGGTGCCTCGTTCATTTTGGCGGCGGTCTCCCTTGAGTGGAGCCGCCCCACCAGTTTGCCTTCCTTGATAAGGTAGGTTTTTGTTGCCGGCACCCCTTCGTCGTCGTATTTATAGCTGCCGCGCAGGCCGGGTACGGCGGCGCTGTCTATGATATTAAGCTCTCTGGAGCCGAACTGCTTGCCCAGCACCATTATCTGGCGGAGGCGGTCGTCTTCATAGACGAAATCAGATTCTGAAAGATGGCCGAAGGCTTCGTGGACAAAAACGCCGGCCAGCACCGGGTCCAAGACCACGGTGTATTCGCCGCCCTTTACCCGCGGGGCGGAGAGCAGGGCTACGGCGTGTTTTGCCATCACCTCCACCTCTTTGTGGAGGCGGCGCATCGAGCTGAAATCGCCGCGGCTGCCCAGGCTTAAATTCGCCTGCTGGACATCGCCGTCCTCGGCGGCCACGGCGCTCAGGCGCAGGGTGATGTCTGTTCTTTGTTGTTGGATATAGCTGCCGGCTGAGCTTAAAAAGATGGTCTTTTTGTGGCTGTCGGCGTAGCCGATAACCGAGGTCTGGAGCTTGGGGGTGCGCCAGATGATTTCGTTATATTCGTCGAGGAGCTTTTTCTTTTCCGCCAGGGGGATGGTCAGCGGGCTGTCCTGTTTACTTTCTACGGTATCGACGATGGTTTGGATGGGGGCGAGCCGGCTTGTCTCTCTGCCCACCAGCGTCGCCTGCTTTACCGCCAGCTCGATTCTCTGGGGGAGGCCGTCGAGGTCGTTAAAGCTGACGAAGCCCCAGCCGCCTTTGACCAGGGCGCGGATATTGCCGCCGACGGCGGCCGACTGGCCGACGGACTCTAATTCTTTGCCGCGGTAGGTGATGTGACTGCGCTGGCTCTGCTCCAGGCGGGCCTCTATATAGTCGGCTTTATACTTTTTGAGGGATTCGGCCAGCTGTCCGGCGGCGCTTTCGATATCGGGCATAAGACTAGTTTAACCAGCCGACTGCCAGCCTGTCAATTTCCTTAGGGCGTTTTGCTTCCCACCCTCCCACCCTACAGAAGTGATACTTCTATTATTTTCTTTTTGGGGGGGGATAAGGGGAGGATATCACCCGATGTTTAGAGGGGGTTTTTCTTCCCACCCTCCCGCCCACAGAGGTTATACCTCTCTCACACTCTGGAGGGAAGG
>JAUWGI010000009.1 GCA_030606505.1 Deltaproteobacteria bacterium | reverse complement strand
TGCATTGTCGAACACGTGGTCAACGGTCGTTCCGAGGTCACCACTTCCTGCACCTTGAACGTGGAGGAGGGCATGGTAATCAGGGCTAATACCGACAAAATCCGCAGACTGCGCCGCAACCTGGCCGAGCTGTTGGTGGCTCAGGCCCCCAATTCCCGCGCCATTCAGGATATCGCCCTGCGCTGCGGGGTCAAGGAGGTCCGCTATCCCTTCCGGAACTCGGACTGCGTTCTGTGCGGACGCTGTGTTCGGGTCTGCACCGAGATCTGGCAGGCCCGGGCCATCGGCTTTGTCGGCCGGGGCAAGGACCGCCACGTGGACTTCCCCTTCGGCATCCGCCCCGATTTCTGCAAGCAGTGCGGTAGTTGCATTCAGATTTGCCCTATGACCATTCCCCCCTGTGACGGCCCCATGAAACCCGGGGAGGAATACCTCTGCCTAAAATGTGAATCGCAGCTTATGATTGCCGAAGAGACGCCGGGCAGCTGCACGTGGTGCATACTGGGCGAAGGCTTCGGCTGCGGACGCTACGTTGGGGTCACTTAAAACAAAAAAGCACCGCTCCTGACAGTGCCCTGAATTTCTTTGGTAGCCCAAGTTGTTCAATATATAGAACTTTTAGAGCAGAGTTTGCGTTTATACAATTGATTCGATTTTCGTAAAGTGGGCTTAACAATCCGATGTATTGTGGCACTCGTAGCCTTATATCCTTAGTTGCACAATATGGCTGATTGTTACCTAACAATTGGATGGATTGTGCAATCCGGTCTAAATATCATATTATTATCACGATGTTTCTCTGACGCTTATGAAATATTCTGTTATAACTGATTGTGTGATTACTCGCGATAATACAAGCTAAGTCATGGCCTCTCTTACAGCAGCCTTAATTTTCTCACGGCTGGGCAGAGCATATTGTTCCATAGGCGGACTATATGGGATTGGTATATCAAGGCCACATACCCGCTTCGGAGAGGACTTCAGACGTCTGAAAATCTGCTCCTCTTCGACCACCAGTGCGGTGAATTCGGCGGCTGCCCCGCATGTAATACAGGCTTCATCGACCACCACCAATCTACCCGTCTTGGCCACCGAAGCCTTTATAGTTTCCCTATCCAGAGGGATAAGCGTGCATGGGTCAATTACCTCCAGCGATATCCCTTCTAGCTTCATCTCTTCAGCTATTGCCAGAGCCTCATGCACCATCTTGGCCAGGGCTACAACAGTTACATCGGTTCCTTCCCGCCTGATTACAGCCTGACCAAAAGGAATAGTATATTCATCCTCCGGTACTTCTCCCTCCATGGCTTCCAGCGCCATGTGCTCAAAGCAGATAACCGGATTATTATCCCTGATGGCAGTCTTCATCAGTCCCTTGATATCATACGGGGTGGCCGGCAGAATAATTTTCAGGCCCGGGACATTCATATACATTGAGTAAGGGCTGATTGAATGCTGGGCGGCGAATGATTTGCTGGCACCTACGGTCATGCGATATACGATTGGGAATCTGGCCTGCCCGCCGAACATATAAGTTATTTTAGCCGCCTGGTTGACGAACTGGTCCATGGCTACGAAGCCAAAAGTGGCCATCCTTATATTAACCACCGGCCTGAAACCTGAACCAGCCAGACCTATAGCTGCCCCGACAAAAGATGACTCGGAAATAGGTGTTTGCCTTATCCTGGCTTCGCCGAATTCCTTTCTCAAGTCGGGCGGAACATCTGTGGACAGGTGGATGGTTTTTTCGTCCCGGCGGAACTCCTCCAGCAGGGCCTCCGATGCTGCTTGCTCATAACTTATCTTTCTCATCTTTCAATACCTCGCATACTATTATGGTTTCTTTCAGGAAGAAAAAACACCCTCAAGGGCATCTTCAGGTGCGGGGAAAGGACTCTCCACAGCGTAGCTGACCGCATTCTCAATCCGTTGCATTACCTGAACGTTAATTTCCTCAAGTGTCTGCCTTGATACAATGCCGTTCTCCAGCAATATCCGCTCTAAACCAGCTATGGGACATTTCCCCTTCCAGGCTTCAAGTTCTTCAGCCGGACGGAGGTCTGGTATGCCAGGCGCTTCGAAGTGACCGCGCCATCGGTAGGTCATAAACTCCAGAAAAACGGGCCCTCCACCAGCCCTGACCTCGGCTACCGTCTTCTTGGTTGCCTCGTAAACAGCCACCACATCGTTGCCATCAACGATGACACCGGGTATGCCGTACCCGCCGGTAGCTCTCTCCGAAACATGTTCCAGACCAGTGGCATACTGCACCGGTGTGTTGACACTATAAAGATTGTTCTCACAAGCGAAGATAAGCGGCAGCTTCCATATCGAGGCTAGGTTCAATACTTCATGAAACTCTCCCTCATTGGTAGCGCCGTCACCGAAAAACAGTACCACCACTCTATCGCCACCCTCCAGCTGAGCCGCCAGTGCCGCACCCGCCGCGATGGGCAAACCGGCAGCGACAATCCCATTCGCGCCCAGCATCCCGATGCTGAAATCAGCGATATGCATCGAGCCACCTTTCCCCTTGCAGTAGCCGGTTTTTCGGCCGTATATCTCCGCCATCATGCGGTTGAGATCAGCGCCCTTGGCGATACAGTGCCCGTGGCCCCGATGATTGCTGACAATGCGGTCATCCAGTCGCAGATTTGTGCAGACGCCGGTAGCCACTGCCTCCTGACCGATGTAGGAGTGTACTATACCTGGGATAGCCCCGCTGCGGTAATCTATAACTACTCTTTCCTCAAATCGCCGGATAGTCAGCATCACCTGATACAAATGGACCAGATCCTCTCTCTTGTTTTCCATTCGTGATTTCATGCTTTTTAACCTTCTTTCTCATCAGCTATGACAGTCCTATAATACTATATAAACGCCCCTTAGGGTAAAAAGAGCTCCTCGTTCTGCATGTGCCACAGCCTCAACCTCCTCTTCCCATCTGATCCGAGCAGTGCTTTCAGGACGACGCTTAACGGTAAATCCTGTCCTGGAACTGATGCTATGGTGGGCGATACTGGGCTCGAACCAGTGACCTCTGCGATGATATGACACTGGTTCTCCATTCTACATCTCCTTTTTTCTGAATTTACGATCATTATACTACACTTTTTTGCCATGTTTAGGAAGATGTAGAATATGTAGATAATAGACGTAGTACCTCGACTTTTTGATCGGGGGTGTTGCAAGTTCAAGACCTGTACGGCCTACAAGCCCCCAATTTTGAAGCTAATTTTTCCAGAATTTTACAAAGCCCCTAAAATGTAGCCCCTCCTCGAGCACCTGATTCGTAAAAAAAGAAAAGGCCAAAAATGAGACCAAAAACATCATCCTTAGATGCCCTGATCCATAGTTCAATTACAGATATATTTGATAGCGAGAGAAGACTTCAGCAAATTGATTCTTGTGCAGTCCAGTTTCCACTTTGTCTTGTAACCTGCCTCCTGAGCCGCCGTCTCAACTAGGTACTAGGTTCCAGGGCGAAGTTGACGGTTGAGGTGGCATCTTCACTTACCTCGACATTGTCCTGAGAAGCAGACGCATAGTCCTCCGCCGATGCAGTAACTGTGTAGGTACCCACTGGAACATCGGCAATAGTGTAGTCGCCATTCTCGTCTGTGGTCACCGATAAGGTGGTGTCTTCCACAATTACCTCAGCTTCCTCAATTGGATTGTTATCATCATCGGTCACCTTACCAGCAATGGTGCCCAGGGCCTCTTTGTGCTCTATTGACAGCTTGACTACCGGCTTAACGATAATCTTTAAGTCTTCAGATTGACTGGCCCCGGTAAAAACAACTGATTTCTGAAGATCAAAGTCGAGAAGGAGCTGTGTCTCTGTATCCTCGGCCACCTCGAAGGGGCGGACAAATTTCAGTTCACCACTGGGAAGTTTGGCCTCGACTGTTTTCGTCTTGGGTTCATCATTCTCATCCAGGTCCTCCGGGTCTGGTATGTAGGTCACTGTGGCCCCTTTTCCTTCACCTTCGTCCATATAGACACGAATTTGAGTGTATTTATTACCTGCTTCTACTTGGTCTTGGGCCAGTGTCACATTGCCCATCGTTGGGCTCAAAGTTATCTGGCGGCTGTTATCAAAGGTTTGACTGTCAGGGTCAGCGAGGGGGATTTCTATCCATTCTCCTTCGCCGTCTTGTCCGTCAGCAGCCTTGTGGACCTCTACTTTTAGGAAGTGGACGACGACATTCACCACTTCATATTTTGGCGCATCAGTTACAAGTATTGTAAGTGTACCAGTTGACGCCTCGTGGCTGGCTGGTTGTGCTGTTGAACCTGGTGCTGGTGTAGCATCGGGAGTTGTTAATCCAGATGTTGGCGCGGTTTCAGGGGTTGTTTGGTCAGGTGTTAGAGATGGTGCGTCTGATTGAGCGCACCCGGCAAACAGCACAGTTACCACCACTAATACTGTCAGAACTACCATAACCCTTTTCATTTTTGTCTCCTTACTTATTCACTAAGATAGGTTTCGCACTCCTCATTCTATGATTCCCCGGTTTTCCTCTGCTGCTTCTATAGTGCAGCCGGTTTTGCGGTATCTAATATGTATAACGCAGGCCCCGCAGAAGTGTCAGGTTATTGGACAGTGACACTTTAGTACTGGGAACAGAATATATTAAGGCTAACCGGATTTTGTAGTATGACTTCTAGTGTATGTATTTTATTTAACTGACATTTACTTTTGTTTCTCGTTATATATGTTAGAAGGACATTACATAATTTGAGGTGGACAAAACCAAATGATAACTACCTTAGAAGAGCGCAAGATCAACTTGCTGAGTCAGATTGAGAAGTTGAAGAGAGAAATTGACAGACTGAGGCGGCTGGAATATAGGGAACTGGCCTTGTGCAACCTTACAGGCAGCGTTCAATATCTTGTCCATGATAGGCTATGGGAGAACTCGGTTAATTAACGGGCATGGGAGGAATGCACTTTGGCATGGCACCGTAGTATACTTATTTGGTGATAACCTGACGGTAGATTACGGAATATGAGTGCTGAAGTGAAAAAGCAGATAGATGAGCAAAGAGAGAAGGAGAACAGGCTTGCCAGCCTCTACGATGAGTACTTTGACAGGATTGCGCATTATATCTATGTACGCATCGGTGATAGGAATGAAGCCGAAGACCTGGCCGGGGATGTTTTCGTTAAAGCACTTGAGTCACTTAAATCATATAAGGAGCGTGGCATCCCGATGCAGGCTTGGCTGTTTAGAATTGCCCACAATGCGTTGGTTGACCATTTGCGGAAAAAGGGAAGGGTTACTACCGTTTCCATAGAGGGGGTGACGATAATGACAAGGGAAGACCCGGTGGCCGCGGCCGAGAAGAACATTGAGATGGAAAAGGTGAATGAGGCCATGCAGAAACTCACGCCGGAGCAGAGAGAGGTGGTGCAGCTGCGTTTCTTTGGTGGCCTAAGCTCCAAAGAGGTAGGGGCTATTCTACAGAAGAGCGATGGAGCAGTGCGTGAGATGCAGCGCGCTGCTGTAGAAAGATTACGCACCCTGTTGGACTGGTGAATTGACAGAGCTTTGGCATGGGATATTGAAATGAAGGATAGACTTGACAAGATAATCGATGAATGTATCGACCGCATAAACCGCGGTGAGAGCATTGAGAATTGTCTCACCGATTTTCCTGAGTACAGTGAGGCACTGGAGCCCCTTCTCTCCGCCATGCTTAAGACGAAGACCGCCTATTGCTTTACCCCTTCGGTACAGGCTAAGAATCTGCACAGGCAGCGCTTCAATGCGGCTCTGGTAGCATCAAGGGAAAGGCGTGAGAGAAAACGGCCGCTAGTTAACTGGATACTGGGCTGGTCAAAGGTATGGGCTCCGGTAGCGGCCGCTATCGTTATTGCCCTGGTTGTTTACTTTGGTTTGAGACCGGCGCCCATGCCACCAGTGATGATTGCCCAGCCCAACGCTGAAGGCAATTTTGCCTTCCTGGTGAGTGACGAAGTTAATGCTATCGGTGACTTTCAGGAACTTGACCTCTCAATATCAAAAGTGACCCTGCATCTTGGGGGAGACGAAGAAAAGAGGATTGAATTTAGACCGGAGGTACAGACGGTGAACCTGACCGACTTGCAGGGCAACCGGGCACAAGAGATCTGGAGAGGAGATATACCTGACGGTGAATATAACAAGGTATTCCTTGAGGTATCTCAGGTTAGTGGCGTCCTTTGGGACAGTGAAGAGCAGGTAGAAATTAAACTGCCCAGCGGCAAATTGCAGATATTAAAGCCGTTCAATGTTGAGAGCGGTGAATTAACCAACTTCGTTTACGATCTAACCGTGGTAGAGGCGGGGAAAAGCGGCCAGTACATCTTGAAACCACAGATTGGTCAGAGCGGTACCGACCAGGACTTCGTCAGGGTTAAATCAGAAGGACAGCCGGAGGATAATGACAAGCCCCAAAAGACCAATAAGGGTAAAAAGTCCTCAGGCGCAAGTCAATAGTTGCGCTGGCCTGTACCTAGCGCCCCTAAAATTCAATTGGTAGCGGGGGCTGGATTCGAACCAGCGACCTTTGGGTTATGGTGCCACAGCCTCAACCTCCTCTTCCCATCTGATCCGAGCAGTGCTTCCAGGACGACGCTTAGCGGCAAGTCCTGTCCTGGAACTGATGCTATGGTGGGCGATACTGGGCTCGAACCAGTGACCTCTGCGATGTCAACGCAGTGCTCTAACCAACTGAGCTAACCGCCCCCGTTACAGCAATTCTACTAAACGCCTTTACCAGCGTCAAGGCGCTGGCTTCTTATCCGGTTATCGATGAAGCTCACCAGGAAGAGGAGTATGCCGCTTATCAGCAGGCTGCCCAGATCCAGGTATTTTATGGCCAGCAATTTGCTCACCAGCGCCACCCCTCCCCCGCCGATAATGGCCGCCAGCGCTCCTGCCGGGGTGACCTTTAATTTGTCTTTGTAGAAGCCGGCAAGCACCGGCAGAATCAGGCCGGCGGTGTATACCGTGAAGGCGAAGAGGATGGCGGTTACTATATCGGCCAGATACAGAGCCAGGATTAAAGAAGCCACTCCCAGCACCACTATCCCCCAGCGGGAAAAGAGCAGGATTTTCCTCTGGTCAAGTGAAGGTTTGAACCGCCCCACTATATCCACGGAGAGTATGGTGCTGGCGGTCATCAGGCAGGTATCGGCCGAGGACATAAACGCGCAGAGCAAGGCGGCCAGGACTATACTGCCCCAGACAGGGGATAGAACCTCCTTTATTACCATCGGGAAGGCCTGGTTTGAGGCGATATCGGGGAAAAGGGCGGAGGCCCCCATGCCTATTATGGTAATTGCTAGGGCAATGGGAATAATCAGCAGCGCCGCCCAGAATACCGATTTTCTGGCCGTACCGGCATCCTTGGCACAGAATAACCGGGAGTACATATCCGGTCCCACCACGTAGGTCAGCCCCACCAGCAGGAGCAGCACCGCCAGCTCGTAGCCGCCGAACTGGGGGCCGGTGGGAAAAGTAAACCGTTCCGGGGGGAGAGCGCTCATCAGCCCGCTCCACCCGCCAAAGCGCGAGAAGACCAGAACCAGGGCGCCGAAGATTCCGGCGAATATTATTACTGTCTGCAGGGTGTCAGTTCGAAGAATGGCATGCTGACCTCCGAGTATGGTGTAGCCGACAAAGACCGCGGTAAAAAGTAACATCCATAAACGGGGGTCACCTATTCCCAGAACGCTCATTATGCTCCCGGCGGCTATGATTTGAGCGCCTATAACACCTGTCCAGGCGACGACGATAAGGATTGACCCGGCCAGTGCCACCCACCTGTTGTATTGCTTTTCCACCAGCTCGGGCAGGGTATAAAGCCCGAACTCTCTTACCTTCTTGGCCAGGAAAATACCCAGGACAATCAGGCCAATGCTGCCGACCAGTAACCACCATATCCCGGTCAGACCACGGGTAAAGCCCAGGCTGCTGGTAACCATGATGGCTGAGCCGCCGATAATAGTTGCCAGCAGCGAGCCGGTGATAAATAAGGAGGAACCACTCCTGCCGGCAATGAAGAAATTATCCGCCCCCCTCGCCCGCCGCCGGCTCACCAGCCCGATGGCAATCATGGCTATAAAGTAGATGGCAATAACTATCAGTCCCAGCATGTTTGTATCCGTCCTTTAAGGGTAGGATGTTTTTAATGTGAGCGGTGCCCGCGGCGGGTAAAACAGGGCCTGGCCGCCCTGCCGGCACCAGAGATTTAGCTAGCCAAAATATTGCACCCGGGTACTATGCGGTTGGTTTCTGGTTGCCTAAAATGGTAATCTCTATATTCTTGCCGCAGTGGGGGCAGGTAAGGCTGAAGTTAAGCGGCTGCTCCATAACCCGCTCGGCAACGGCGGTAACCATGGAGTCGATATTGTCCAGGCGCTGGTCCAGCATATCAAGACGCCGCTTGATGCGTTCGATATTTAGTGACTTATCATCTTCTGCCGCACCGGGGTTATCCTTCTCGGCCAAGAGCGCACCTCGGGGGAGATTATAGCTGGGTTCATTATATTGGTTGGAGGGTGGTATGTCAAAGACTAATATGATATTGATTTATTAAAATCGTAGGCATATACTATGGGTAACAAGACTAAGGAGGTGCCCCTATGCCGGAGGAAGAAGTTGGTAAGGTGAGTGACTTCTTTGCCCATCCCGTGGTGGCCGGTATCGAGCTGTCCGGCACGTTGAAAGTGGGCGATAAAATCCATATCAAGGGTCACACCACCGATATGGAGCTAAACGTTGACTCGATGCAGATTGATAATGTGAACGTTCAAGAAGCCGGGGCAGGAGACTCGATCGGGATTAAGATTACCGACCGGGCAAGAAGGGGAGATACCATTTATAAGGTTACCGACTAGAGTAAATTTACCGGGATTGGCTTTAGATTCGCCGGAGGTAGAGAATATGGTCAAGGTATTGATAGAAAGACATGTGCAAAAAGGCAAAGAGGGATATCTAGTGGAGCTATTGAACAAGCTAAGGACTGAGTTAATTCAGCAGCCGGGCTATGTTTCCGGTGAGCTGCTCCAGAGTATGGAGGATAAAGCCACCTTTTTTGCCCTGAGCACTTGGTTCAGCACGCTAGATTGGAAATCCTGGGAAGGAGACCCCAGGCGTCTGCAAATCGAGTCCCAGATTGAGGCACTGCTGACCGATTCCCCAAGGTTGACTCTGGCCGCCGCCTTTTAGCTGCTTTTAGACTAGCCGATGTTTTTCATCAGGTTAGCCATTTCAATGGCACTGGAGGCGGCTTTAAAGCCTTGGTTCCCCTCCTTAGTCCCCGCCCGCTCAATGGCCTGTTCCAGCGTCTCGGCGGTGACCATGCCGTAGATAACCGGCAGACCTGTCTCCAGGCCCACCATGGCAATCCCCTTGGTTACCTCGGCGGAGATATACTCAAAGTGAGGCGTTCCCCCCGAATTACCGCCCCCAGGCAGATAACGGCGTCGTAGCGCTTGGTCTGGGCTAATTTTTTGGCGACCATAGGGATTTCAAAGGAACCCGGCACCCAGGCAACGTCAATATCCTCTGGCCCAACGCCGTGACGAATCAGGGCATCCTCCGCCCCCTCCACCAGTTTCTTGGTGATAAAATCGTTGAAACGGGAGGCAACCAGCCCGAACTTCAGCCCCTTGCCGACTAACATACCTTCAATAGGCTTGCTCATAGTTTTCTCCTTATCTTAAGTTTAGTTATCGGAAGCCTCCGGTATTTCCAGCCGGTGGCCCATCTTCTTCTGCTTGGTCACCAGGTAATGGCGGTTATAGGGGTTGGGGGCGATGATTATGGGCACTTTCTCCACCACCTCCAGGCCGTAGCCCTCCAGGCCGATTACCTTCTTGGGGTTGTTGGTCAGCAGCCGAATCTTGTTTAAGCCCAGGTCGGCCAGAATCTGGGCGCCGATGCCGTAGTCCCGCAGGTCGGAGGGAAAGCCCAGGGAGAGGTTAGCCTCCACCGTATCCAGCCCCTCATCCTGAAGGGCATAGGCACGAATCTTATTATGGAAGCCGATACCCCGCCCCTCCTGCCTCATATAGAGAAAGACACCTTGGCCTTCTTTGGCGATGCTGTTCATAGCCAGGGAAATCTGGTCGCCGCAGTCGCAGCGCAGGCTGCCGAAGACGTCGCCGGTAAGGCACTCGCTGTGCACCCGTACCAGTATCGCCTCGTCGGTGTCTATGTCTCCCATCACCAGCGCCAGGTGCTCATCGGCATCAATATCGCTGCGGTAGGCGATGGCGGTAAACTCGCCGTATCGGGTGGGCAGTTTGGCTTCGGCCACCCGGTGTACCAGCTTTTCATGGCGGCGGCGGTAGGCGATGAGGTCGGCCACCGAGATTATCTTGATGCCGAACTTGTCGGCTATAACCTCAAGCTCGGGCAGCCGCGCCATGGTGCCGTCTTCGTTCATAATCTCGCAGATAACCCCGGCGGGATAGAGCCCGGCCAGCTTGGCTAAATCGACTATGGCCTCGGTCTGCCCGGCCCGCACCAGAACGCCGCCTTCTCTGGCTCGCAGCGGGAAGATATGCCCCGGCCGGACCAAATCGTCGGGTTTGGTGGCCGGGTCGACCACCGCTTTGATGGTCTTGGCCCGGTCCGCTGCCGAGATACCGGTGGTGGTACCCTGCTTGGCATCGACCGACACGGTGAAAGCGGTGCCGAACTTGCAGGTGTTCTCGTCGACCATCAACGGCAGTTGTAAATTGTCCAGCCGCTCTCCGGTGGCCGGCAGGCAGATTAAGCCCCGGCCGTGCTTGGCCATGAAGTTAATCGCCTGGGCGCTCACCTTTTCCGCCGCCAGCGCCAGATCCCCCTCGTTTTCCCGGTCCTCGTCGTCAACGATGATGACGAACCGCCCCTGTTTTATATCCTCAATCGCTTCGGTAATTTTAGCTAAACCCATATTTTACTTCCCTCAAAAATACCTTTCTGAATTAACCTACCAGGAACCCGTGCTCCTGCAAAAAATCAGCGGTTATTCCGGAACCGCGGTCCCGGTTGAACTGCTCCACGTATTTGGCGATAATATCCGCCTCCAGATTGACGGTATCGCCCACCCGCCGCTTGCCCAGTATAGTGTGCTGCCGGGTATAACCGACCAGCGATACCTGAAACAAGCCGCTATTTCTGGAGACGACGGTCAGGCTGACGCCGTCAACGGCGATAAAGCCCTTTTCAACTATGTAGGCCATCAGCTTGAGCGGGGCTTCAAAGCCGACCAGTATCGAATCGCCGCGTGGTGTAACTGATATTACCCTGGCCGTATCATCGATATGCCCCTGTACCAGGTGCCCCCCCAGCCGCCCCCCTAAGGTGAGCGGGCGCTCCAGGTTAACGCCGTCGCCGGCTTTTAGCATACCCAGGTTGGTCTTGTCTAATGTCTCCGGCATCACATCAACGGAGAATGATTTATTGTCAAAGCCGGTCACGGTGAGGCATACGCCGTTAACGGCCATACTCGCTCCCTCTTCCATGTCCTCTAGCACTTTGCCGGCGGCAATGCTCAGATTTCCCGGCCGGGCTGATATTATTTTGCCGATTTCCTCTACAATCCCGGTAAACACCGCCACCCCCCTTTAGCGGCCACGTAGCCGCTGACCATCAAGTCGTCGCCCAGCTTTTCTACCTTCATCCCCTCTAATCTAAATGATTCCGCCACCTGGTCCACCCCCCGCCCGGCTACTGCTGTCTTGGCCTCCGCCCCGCCGATAATAACCGGGGCGATAAAGGCGATAACCTTGTCCACCAGCCCCTGGTCGAACAGGGAACCGAGCAGAATACCGCCCCCCTCGACCAGAATACTGGTTATTTCCCTTTTTCCCAGTGTTTCCAGAAGTTTGCCTAAATCTACCCGGCCTTCGGCGGCGGGCAGCTCCAGTATTTCAGCGCCGGCTTTAGTAAAAGCCGCTTTCTCCTTGGTTGTCGCCGCCCGGCCCAGCGCCAGCACTGTTTCCCCCGGCTCGTTAAAGACCCGGGCGGTTAAGGGGGTGCGCCCCTCGCCGTCAACAATCACCCTCAGCGGCTGCTTGCGGGCGGTGCCCCCCTTGCCCCCGCTACAGCGGGTGGTGAGGTGGGGGTCATCGGCCAGGATGGTATTAGCCCCGGCCATGATGGCATCGCTGGTGTAGCGCAGGCAGTGAACGTACTTCCTCGATTCGGGGCCGCTAATCCACCGGGAGTTACCCTTTCTGGTGGCAATCTTGCCGTCCAGGCTTATGGCGAACTTGGCGGTGACGAAGGGGAGGCCGGTGGTGATGAACTTGATGTAGGCCTCGTTAATCTCCTTTGCCTCCTCGGCATCCTCGCCCAGGTAGGTTTTAATTCCCTTTTGCTCCAGATGGTCTTTACCCCGCCCCGAAACCACCGGGTTGGGGTCGAGCATGGCCATGTGGACGCCCCTGATACCGGCGGAGATGATGGCCTCGGTGCAGGGCGGTGTCCGCCCGTAGTGGGCGCATGGCTCCAGGGTGACGTACATCA
>JAUWGI010000065.1 GCA_030606505.1 Deltaproteobacteria bacterium | reverse complement strand
CTGGGAGCAGGATTTCAGGGCTACCGGGGCGATGCGCGGCATCGGCTGGGCGGTGCTGTATCAGGATAATGTGAGCGGCTGGTTTTTTAACCAGTGGATTAACGAGCACGAGGTTGGTCATCCCGCGGGATGTGCGCCCATTCTGGTGATGGATGTCTTTGAGCATGCCTTCATCACCGATTACGGGCTGAAGCGGGCCGACTACATCAACGCCTTTTTTAAGAATGTAAACTGGGAGGTGGTGGCCGGGCGGGCGAAATAGGTGGAGCTATGAAAATAGGCGATATCATAAAAGAGCGTGGTAGCAGCCTCTCTTTTGAGTTCTTCCCCCCTAAAGACAAGGCCGGCGAAGCACGGTTATTCCAGACTATAGCTAAACTGGAAGCTCTGGCGCCGACTTTTGTTTCGGCAACCTACGGCGCCGGCGGCGGCACTCTGAAGAATACCAGCCACGTGATAGGGCGCATCAAGCGGGAGACCTCGCTTACCGCCATGCCCCACCTTACCTGCGTCGACCAGAGTAAAGGCGAGCTCAGAAAGATTCTGGAGGACTATAAGGGAAAAGGCATTGAGAATGTTCTGGCCCTGAGGGGCGATCCGCCCAAGGGCACCGAAAAATTCGTTGCCCCCAAAGACGGCTTCTGTTATGCCATTGATCTGGTGACGCTGGCCGTCGACGTGGGCGGCTTTTCCATCGGGGTGGCGGTCTATCCCGAGGGGCATGCCGAGTCACCGAGCCTGGAAATGGATATGTACTATACCAAGCAGAAAATCGATGCCGGCGCCGATTTTGCCATTACCCAGATGTTCTTTGATAATAGTTACTTTTACCAGTTCATAGAGCGGGCGGAGAAGGCCGGTATCACTATTCCCATTATTCCGGGAGTCATGCCCATTAGTGATATTGACCGCGTCAAGCGATTCAGCCAGCGGTGCGGTGCCACCCTGCCGGACTACATCGTGCGGAGACTTGAAAAGGCGGGGGCCGATGAGGCCGGTAAGGTGGGCTTAGAAGTGGCTACAGAGCAGTGCGCCGACCTGCTGGAGCACGGCGTCCGTTACTTCCATTTCTACACTCTTAATCAGGCTGACGCGGTAAGCCAGATAGTCAGCAATCTGGGCCTGAAGCGTCTGGGCCTTGCCCCGCCGGCAAGAACACGTTAGCCAAAGATAAAGCCGGATGACCGCCCCTCATTTCACTTATTCAAGGTTTTATAGCTGTGTAGATACAAACGCGGCAACTGGCTATAGACCTTGTGGCGTCTAATCTAAAGCCGTATACTAGTTAATGCTATGGATTCACTGGCGATTACTCTGGTTATCGTTTTTGCCGGGGTAGTCTTGCAAAGGCTAAGTAAACGAGCATGATGAAAAGGGTGATACTGCTGATAGTTATCGGGCTGTGCCTTCAGCTTGGCTGGTACGGTCCGGCACAATCGGCGCCGGAAGAGCCGGTCAAGGTCAAGGAGTTAAACTTCGTTTTTCTGCACGGCGCCGGCGGCAATGTCTGTAGTATGCAGCTCCTGGCTGATGCCATTACGGAGCAGATACCGGCCTATATCGCCGAATACGAGCTGGCTAACCCCGACATCGAGGTTCGGGTTGACCGTCTGCTCCGGTGTTACCCCAACGATGAGGATATCGAGACCTGGGCCGCTAACATCGCTGAAAGCGTCGATGAGTATCTGCCCAATAAGCAGAACCTGGTTTTAATCGGGCACAGTGTGGGCGGCAAGGCCGCCCTTTACGCCGTGGCCAACGATGTAGGCGGCTTGGCCGATAAGACGGCCATGGTGGTAACTATCAACAGCCCCATCAGGAGCCTGCAACAGTACTATTTTACCGGTGGCGCTTCGCTGGCAGATTATTATCGAACCCTGGGGCTGATTTCCGACAGCGGCGTTTCTGACTCTGTAATCTACTACGATAGTGCTGAGGATGGGAGGTGGGTGGCGGCGGTTAAACACTGGCTGGCTTTCATATCGGCTGAAGCGGCGCCATTTAGCCAGCAGTTCAATGTTGGCGGCATCGACGCCATGCCCCGAAACATGGATGACAACATTATCCCAATCTCAGCCCAGTATACCGATAGGGCTGACGTGGTCTACTACGGGGAGCATAGTCATAACGATTTTGCCGACTTGGACGAGGTGGCCGGTTCTATGGCCGAGCAAATCCTGCGCTATATCTTCGGCGGAGAGATAGAGTGCTCCGTTCTGGTTAGAGGCGGCACTCTGGAGCATACCGCCGGCTGGCTGCCGGGGACGGATTACTGGGAGGATGTGGTTGGCGAGGTTCTGGTCAGTAGCGGCAGTCTGCAGCACAAGAACGAGTCCTTTTTCCGCTGGCAGGAGTGGGAGGACGTGGTCGGGGAGAGCCCGGTGGGGAGTACGCGCAGCAGTTACCGGCTTGTTTTGAACAAGTATTTCCCCTTTGTTAACAGCATGGAGGAGGCGCGCTGGCTCAGCCCCGATGACACTGGTGATTGCCAGCTCTACCTGAAAACCAGAGCTGCCCCCAGGAATTCGGTGCAGGTGGACTGGCAAATCTATCGGAGCGGGCTGCTGACCGAGACCCAGCGTGACCATTACGAAGTTGAAATAGTCACCGGCACCCCCCTCACCACCATTCGATATGTGTTTTGGTTAACCGGCGACCCCCGTGACCTGAGGTTAAGAATGAGCTCGGAGGCAGAAAGACCCTTCCGCTGGTTCAAAGCCGAGTGGAGGGTTTACTCTAAAGAAAGCCGGTACCGGCAGGTCATTGATGAAGTTACAGTACAGGCGTTGCTCAGGCCAGAAGCTAGCACCGCAGGACAAAATTGCTGTGATTAAACCCCGGTTACATGCCCAGCTCGACCCGGGTCTTTTTCAAACGATTCAGGTTGTCCTGGGAGATAACGCCGATTACCTTATCTTTTTCCAAAACCGGCATCCGCTTGATGCCCAGCTCATCCATCAGTTCCAGCAGGCTGGCGGCTGATTGCTGGGCGCTGGCTGTCTTGAGCTGTCTGGCCGGGGTCATAATCCTGGCTATCTTGGTGGAGTTCCAGCGCTTTTTGGGCACCCGCTTTATATCGCGCGTGGTTACTACTCCCAGCAGTTTACCCTCCTCGGCGACCACGAAGTAGCGCTGGCCGGTAACCAGAATGCAATCGCGGACCAGCTGGCCGACGGTGAGCTGGGGGGTGGCGATAATAGGGCTTTCCCCGCTGATCATATCCCGGGCGGCGATATGCTGCAGGGCTTCCCGTAACGCTGTCTGACGGCGGCTCTGGACGGCGGCCAGGTATAAAACCCAGCCCACAAATATCAAAACCAGACCGTTAAACCATTGACGTGACAGCACCAGCAGCAGGATGCCACAGGCAATGAGCAGTAAGCCAAAACCCTGTCCCGACCAGCTGGCAATGTTGGTCGCCCGGTCATAATCGCCAGTTAGCTTCCAAAGCAGGGTGCGCAGAAGCCTGCCCCCGTCCAGGGGGAAAACGGGAATAAAATGGAATAAAGCCAGCATGAAATACAGGTAAGTCGTCCATAGGATGATGCCGTCAATGATAACGTTGGCCGTGTTTACCAGTGCCGAGTGAACGGCGTAGAGTATGCCGGCTATTACTAGGTTGATCAGAAGTCCGGCCGTAACCATTAGCAGTTCGAGAAGGGGTTGAGTGTTCCCTTTGGGTATTTGAGGTAGTCCGCCAAAGGCAAACAGAGTCACCCTCTGCACCGGGATGCCTCTATTGAGCGCCAGAAAGTTGAGGACAACTTCGCGAAAGCTCACGGCGATAAAAAAGAGCAGGCTGGCGGCTACCCCCATGATTATCCTCTGCCAGACGGGATAAACCTCGGGGAACTGGGTAACCACCATGGCTATTATCAGGATGAAGGCAATAGCCCAGGTGGGGTGTAACCGCAGGCGAACGCCCAGCATCCGGGTCAGCATGGGGGCAAGCTTCAGGGGGAGGGCAATAGCCGAACTAAAATATAACCGCAGGCGAGCGCCCAGAGGGGGGATTGTTTTTATTGTCTCCTTCCAGGAAAATGGAGCCACTAGAATTCACCTCAAAGTGTGTACTGGCATTTTGGGCGGCTAGCTTGTTTTTGTCAAGCTACTCCAGTTCGCGGGGTAGCTGGCTTGAAAGCATCTGGGGAAGAGTGTAAGATATTTTAAGTGCGGGTGTTCCGCTGTTGAATATGCCCCTGTAGCTCAGTTGGATAGAGCAACGGTTTCCTAAACCGTGTGTCGTGCGTTCGAGTCGCACCAGGGGTACCAGTTTTTGAAGCTAAATTTCGCCATTATAACTTTCTCTTAAGTATACATAACTAAAAGCTGCTAATAATTTGCTAATAATGATTTTCAACAGCTTCATTTTGACGCTTGGGTAACACCAGCTTGTCAAAGCCTTCCGCAGCGGCCTTCTGGAGTCCAGGTGCTACATGGCTATAGAGGTCTAATGTGGTTGAGATAGTGGCATGACCAAGCCTCTCTTGGACTATCTTGGGGTGCGCTCCCTGTTTCAACATAAGGCTTGCGTGCGTGTGCCGGGCGTCATGTAATCTGAAATGGTTAAGGCCGGCACGTTTCACTATCCTAGTCCAGACATGGCTTATCGTGTTGGGTATTGACAAACATGAGAAACCGCATTATTATCTATCGCACAAGGACAAATGATGACCGCAGGAGAACATAATAGTGTACTTTTATGTAGGGCAAGGAGACGAAAGAAGGGCACTGGAGCCGCTGTTTAGTATGGCGGCTGGTGTCCTTTTCGGTTGAAACAGAATCAGGCGGGCTCAAAGTTGTTCTAAAACGGGCATAGGGTGAAGGTTCTGGCTATTCCAGGGGGTGCACAGGGTGGGGCAAAAAGATAAGCCCAACTCACCATTCATAAAGGAAATAAAGAGGCTCAAACCACACGAGCACCTTTGCCATATCTATGCTACACCGGAAGAATGGGGTGCTGCTGCCAGTACCTTTCTGATAACCGGGCTGAGGCAAGGTGAGAAATGCTTCTATGTTGTGGACACTCACACCGCTGACCAGGTGCGTGCTCTCCTGCATGAGCAAGGTGTAGATGTGGCCTCTGCCGAGGCGTCAGGGCAGCTCGCTATATTGCATGAGACCGAGGCCTACACACGGGGGGGATTCTTCGACCCCGACCGGATGATTGCTTTTCTGGTTAACGCAGTCGAAACAGCTATCGCTGAGGGTTAT
>JAUWGI010000111.1 GCA_030606505.1 Deltaproteobacteria bacterium | reverse complement strand
GAGTTGAGCGTGTCTTTAAAGCTTGACACCATTTTCCTAACCTCCTCGCCTATGAGATTCTGACTGTTCTCGGCCTCGGTGACGCCTGAAAGTTGTGGGGAGGCTGATACTTTCGCATCAAGTCGAGTCGCTTCTGGGCTTTGAGTCGCTCATAAATGAGCGTCTAGGCACAATCCTTCTCCTTATCCACCTCACACTTGCCGTTATTGGTGCCGCCACAGGGGCCGTTAACCAGACCTTTGTGGCAGGCGGTAATGGGGCAGATGCCAGCGGTTTCACCGATAATGCACTGCCCGCACTGGGCGCAGACCTCGCGAAAATAGCCCGGGGTATCCTCCACACCGATAAACAGGGTATCCAGCGCCGGGATGACCGGGAGGTCGATATAGGTGCTTATCCTGTGTACACCGAGGGCGCAACTCATTATTAAGACACAGTTCGAATTCTGAATAGCTCGTTCGTTTTCCTTCATAGCCACTTCACTCATTTCGTCACAAGCGATAGGGATAACTGTCCAGCCACTGACCAGTTTGTCTATCTCCTGAAGCTGGCTCTTCATCTCCAGCACCTGCTCAATCCCCCCGGTCTTGGTCATCGTAGCACAGGTGCCGCAGCCAGCAATAAACACCCTATTAAAGCCGGCTAGCTGCTGCTTTATTTCGTCGAAAGACTTCTGCCTCGTTATTGATTTCATGATAGACCTCCCACTGACTAACTAAACTTCCAGGTCGCACCTGAGACACCGCCTGGCTTCCTGCTGAGCCTTCTCTTCAGAAAAGCAAAGCTCTATCTCGGCAAAGCTCGTTTTCCTTTCTTTGACTGGGAGTGTCGGCACCGCCACTCTGGGCTGTGCTTCCCAGGCTTCCTCTACGTCCGGCGCTGGCTCTTCGCCAACGACTTTCGCTTTAAGGTCATACATCTCAACCCTGGAGGTATCGGCTCTCAGGTATTTATCTATAGAGATGGCTTCCCTTCTGCCGGCGGCGATGGCTTCTATCACCATGACCGGCCCGGTAACGAAGTCACCACCGTCAAAGACCCCGCTGATGTTAGTTGCCAGGGTATTACTGTCAACGACTAGGGTCTCCCAGCGGGTGCGTTCCAGAGCGCTGTCAGGAGGCAGGAAGGAGAGGTCCGGCGCCTGACCCACGGCGGCGATAACGGTATCTGCCTCAATAAAGAACTCTGAGCCAGTGATCGGGACTGGCCGCCTCCGGCCGCTCTGGTCAGGTTCACCAAGTTTCATCTTGATACATTGCAGGCCAGTTACCTGCCAGTTCTCGATGGCTATCCTGGTGGGGCTGATTAAAAAGCTGACCTCTACACCCTCGTCAATAGCCTGTTCGTATTCTACCTCGGTAACTGGCATCTCATCCCTTGAACGGCGGTAGTAGATTTTTACTTCCTCGGCACCGAAACGGAGAGCAGTACGAGCTGCATCCAGGGCTACGTTGCCGCCGCCGATGACCGCCGTGAGGCGGCCGACCTTGACCTGTCTGCCAAGCCTGGCGTCTCTTAAGAACCTCAGCCCGTAATGGAAACCATCAGCGTCCTCCAGTTCGCCAGGCACGCCTATGCGCTGGCTTCTCTGAGCGCCAGCGGCGATAAAGACGGCGGCAAAACCGTCTTTCCTCAGGTCTTCCACGGTAAAATTAATATTAATTGGGCTGTTGTAGCGTATGTCTACCCCTCGTTTAGCGATATAATCAATCTCCTTTTGAATAATCTCCCGGGGCAAGCGGAACTCAGGTATGGCCACCGAGAGCATGCCGCCACCTACCGGGAGCGCTTCAAAAGCGGTTGTTGGGTAGCCCATCTGAGCCAGGAAGTAGGCGCAGGATAGACCAGTAGGCCCCGCCCCGACCACAGCTACCCGCTGGCTTTGAGTTTGAGGAAACGGCTCGGGGTCTTCCGTCACATTCTCGAAATACCAGTCAGAGGCAAAGCGTTTGAGGGCTCTGATGGCTACGGGATCGTCCAGTTCCCCGCGGCGGCACCTGAATTCACAGGGGTGACTGCATATACGACCGCAGATAGCCGGGAAGGGGTTACGCTCCCGAATAGTATCGACGGCCTCTTCATATTCGCCAGCGGCGATGTGGGCCACATACTTGGGAACGTTGATGCCTACCGGGCAGGTGTGCTGACAGGGCGATATCATTAGAGCGTCGCAGGCAGCCGCCGGGCACTTCTTCTCTTTTATATGGGCGTCATACTCGTCTCGAAAATATTCGATGGTGGAGAGCACCGGGTTGGGAGAGGTCTGGCCAAGCCCACACAGTGAGCACTCTTTGACGGTCCTGGCTATGGCCAGCAGAGTGTCGATGTCAGCCTCGCTGCCTTTGCCTTCGGTAATTCGGGTCAGGATTTCCAGCATCTGCTTGGTTCCCAGGCGGCAAGGGGTACATTTTCCACAGGATTCAGCCTGGGTGAAACTAAGAAAGTAACGGGCTATCTCCACCATGCAGGTTGTCTCGTCCATTACCACCATACCGCCAGAACCCATTATTGAACCTAGCTGAGCTAATGATTCATAGTCTACAGGTAGGTCAATGAAACGGGCTGGTATACAGCCACCTGAGGGGCCACCAGTCTGCACGGCTTTAAGCCGTTTATTTCTGGGGATGCCACCGCCAATCTCATAGATGATATGGGATAATGGAGTACCCATCGGCACCTCCACCAGTCCACTGTTGGCGATCTTCCCGGTGAGGGCAAAAACGGCGGTGCCCTTGCTCTTCTCGGTGCCGATACTGGCAAACCAGTCAGCCCCCCTCTCTATGATAACCGGTATTGAGGCCAGTGTTTTTACATTGTTGATGTTGGAGGGTTTACCATCCAGGCCTGATTGGGCAGGAAAAGGTGGGCGGGGACGGGGCATGCCCCGTCGGCTCTCGATAGAGGCGATAAGGGCGGTCTCTTCACCACAGACAAAGGCGCCAGCTCCTTCCTTAATTTGCACATTGAAATTGAAACCGGAGCCCTGTATATCATTTCCCAGGAAGCCTCTTTCTTTAGCTTGGTCAAGGGCTATTCGGAGCCGGCTTACTGCCAGGGGGTACTCGGCACGGACATAGATATAGCCTTCGTTGGAACCGATGGCGTAAGCGCAGATAGCCAGCCCCTCTATCACGGAATGGGGGTCTGCCTCCAGGATAGAGCGGTCCAT
>JAUWGI010000101.1 GCA_030606505.1 Deltaproteobacteria bacterium | reverse complement strand
GCCCAGTGCGCCCAGAAGTTGCCGGGCCAGTCCGGGGGCAACCATTGCATGGCCATCAGCGGTCCACCTCGCCCATGCAGATATCAATGCTGCCGAAGATAACTATGGCGTCGGCTATCTTCCAGCCCCGCATCATATCGGTAAGAGCCGTCAGGTTGATGAAGGTCGGCGCCCGAACGTGGAAGCGGTAGGGGGCAATGGAGCCGTCCGAGACCAGATAGAAGCCCAGCTCGCCGCGGGGGCCCTCAAGGTGCCCATAGGCTTCCCCCACCGGCGGGCGGATTAAATGAGGTACCTCGCTCCTCACCTCGCCCCTGGGTAAGCCCTTAATCGCCTGCCTTAAGATGCGCAGGCTCTGGCGCATCTCCTCCACCCTTACCCGGTAGCGGTCGTAGCAATCGCCGGCGAGGCCGACGGGGACGTCAAATTCAAAGCGGTCATAGATAGAGTAGGGGTCGGCCTTACGGATGTCCCAGGGCACCCCGCTGGCCCGAAGCACCGGGCCGCTGGCGCCGATATTTATTGCCAAATCCCGGGGCAGGATGCCGACGCCCTTGGAACGCACCAGCAGTATCTCGTTTTCTTTGAGCAGACGCTCGTACTCATCGAGCCAGCCCGGCATCTCCCCGACGAACTTGGCTACCGCCGGTATGAATTCATCGGGGACATCCTGGCTGACGCCGCCCACCCTCATGTAGTTATAGGTCAGCCGCTGGCCGCAGACCATATCAAAGAGGTCTAAAATTCTTTCCCTCTCCCGGAGCATATAGAGGACGGGGGTCATAAAGGCGCCGCAGTCGTTGAGGAAAAAGCCAACGGCACAGAGGTGGCTGGCGATGCGCTGGAGTTCGGCGATAATCACCCTGATGTACTCCGCCCGCTCCGGCACCGGAATGCCGGCCAGCTTCTCCACCGCCAGGCAGTAAGCCAGGTTGTTGCTCATCGAAGCCAGATAGTCCAGGCGGTCGGTAAGGGGGATAACCTGGGTGTAGGTGCGCTCCTCGGCCAGCTTCTCAATCCCGCGGTGAAGGTAGCCGAAGATGGGCTCCATGTCAACGATGACCTCACCGTCAAGGGTAACCCTCATGCGGAAGACGCCGTGGGTGGTGGGGTGGGCGGGGCCGAAATTGACCACGAAGGGTTCGGTATTTATTACTATTTCTTTGGTTTTAGTGGTTTCCATATCTCTATAAAAAATCTTTCCTCAAGGGGTGGCCTTCAAAGCCATCCCAGAGGGCGATGCGCTTTAGGTTGGGGTGCCCCTCAAAGCTGATGCCGAGCAGGTCATAAATCTCTCTCTCCTGAAAATCGGCGGTCCGCCACAGGCCGACCACCGAGGGCAGGACGGGATTCTCACGGCCGTAACAGCGGGCTTTGAGCACCAGGCTGTGATTATGCTCAATCGAGGTCAGGTGGTAGACCACCTCGAAGCAGTCAAGGTAATCAACGCCGCTAACGGCGGTGAGGTAGTCAAAGTCAAGCCCGGGGGTGTTCTTCAGGTAAGCGGCTATTTCCAGCAGCGATTCGGCTTTGACCAGCAGGCTTTCCGCCGCCGACTCGGCAACGCACCCCGGAAACGCTTTTTCTATCTTAGCGGCTATATCTTTCCCGGAAAGGGCCAGCGTCATCGTCTATTCACCCTCAGCAATACTTTCTCTGGCTATCTTCTTGTGCAACATTCTTATCCCGTGAATCAGGGCTTCGGGGCGGGGGGGACAGCCCGGCAGGTAGACATCGACCGGGATGATGCGGTTATAGCCCGGAACTACACTATAAGACGAGGCGAAAATGCCGCCGCTGATGGCGCACGCCCCCATGGCTATCACCCACTTCGGCTCGGCCATCTGGTCGTAGATACGTTTCACCTGGGGGGCCATCTTCCAGGTTAGGGTGCCGGCGGTAATCATCAGGTCGGCCTGGCGGGGGGAGGCGCGGACAATCTCCATGCCGAAGCGGGAGAGGTCGAAGCGGGAGGCCTCGGTGGTAATAAACTCAAAGGCGCAGCAGGCCGGGAAACAGACCACCGGCCAGAGAGAGGTGCGCCGCGCCCAGTTGAGCACGGCATCGACCGAGGTGAGCAGAATATTGCGCTCGATTTCCTCATCCAGCCACCGGTCGGGGTCGGGGATAACCTGCTGGCTGCGGGCAATCAGCTCGTTTATCGCCTTGCCCTCAACCTTATCCAGCTGGCGGCTGGAGTAAACCTCTTCTATTTCCATTCCAAGACCTTCTTCTTCCAGGCGTAGAGATAGCCGATAAAGAGAATGAAGATTAAAACCAGAATTCCGATAAAACCGAAAAGCCCCAGCCCTTTAAGCTCAACCGCCCAGGGGTAGATAAAGACCACCATCACATCCAGGGCGATAAAGACCAAGGCGTAGTAATAGTAGCGGAAATTGAACCTGACCCACGACTTGCCGATGGTCTCCATGCCGCACTCAAAGGTGGAGTTTTTCACCGGACTGGGCTTATAGGGAACCACCTGCATGAATCTGGGGAATTTGGGCAGGGGGGGAATGAATTTAGTCATAAATGGGTAACGGGTCTCCAGATAGTGCTGAACGCGGCGGAAATAGATGGTCAGGCGCGCCGGAAGGCTCAGGGAAAAGGGGATGAGAAGGGTGGTAACGGCAAAAAAAATGGCGAACGCTAGAAGTAAACCGATATAGCCATACTCTGCCAGCAACTATCGTCCCTCTCTTTCTACGGCGGCTAACAGTATATCACAATGGACTTTTTCAGGGCAAGCATTTTTGGCACTAAAATTAAGGTTTATTTTGGGGAAATGGTGACCTTATCGGGCGGGAAGAAATAATTAGAGAGTGCGAGAGGGGTGCCAACCCCTATGAGGGCGGGTGGGTTGGGAAGCAAAACAAAACTTAAAAATGGGGGGAGGGGCAAAGCCCCCGTGTTGACCTTATCTCAATAACCTAATATCATAGTAATGAGTAAGACCGATGATGCGAGTTATCGCTGGCAGCGCCAAAGGCCACCATATTAAAGTGCCCAAAGGAACCGGCACCCGACCGGCCACCGATTTAGTCCGGGGGGCCATCTTCTCCATTCTGGAAACCTCTGACGCCGACTGGTCAAGGGTGCTCGACCTTTTCTCCGGCAGCGGCTCCCTGGGCATCGAGGCGCTGTCCCGGGGGGCAGGGTGGGTGGACTTCGTCGACCAGGAGCCGAAGTGCTGCCGCACCATCAAAGAAAACCTGGCCAAAACCAGATTCGCCGACCAGGCTCATGTCTACTGCCGCAGCGTGGCCAAAGCCCTCGCCTTCCTCGACCAGCAGTACAGCATCATACTGATTGACCCGCCCTACGCCGATACCTCTATCGGCGGCCTGGTGCAGCAGCTGGCCACCTCTAAACTGGTCGGCAGTGAGACCATCATGGTGGTGACACACTCCTCCCGCTTCTCCCTGGAGCCGGCCTACC
>JAUWGI010000122.1 GCA_030606505.1 Deltaproteobacteria bacterium | reverse complement strand
CGCCGACATCAATGCTGACCAGCTCGTTGTCCCGGTTGGCTATTACCCCGCCGAGGATATTGCCGATGCCGACCAGCTCGGCGACCCTGGTGTCCCGGGGGGTGCTGAATATATCGTTGGGGCTGCCCGTCTGGAGCAGCTCGCCGTTAATTATCACCCCTATCCGGCCGGCGAGGCGCTGTCCCTGCGACATATCGTGGGTGGCCATAACCACCGTTGTCTTTTGCTCACCGATGATGTGCGCCAGCACCTCCTCTATCCTGGCGGCGGAGACGGGGTCGAGGTTAGCCGTAGGCTCGTCGAGAAATAGCATCTCGGGGGCTACCGCCAGCGCCCGGGCGATGGCTACCAGCTGCGTTTCACCCCCGGAGAGGGTGCGGGCGTTGCGGCTCGAGTATTCGGTCATGCCCACCAGCCCCAGAGCACTGTTAACCCTCTGGCTGACAGTGGCCTCCTTTTCCTTTCTCCATCTCAGCCCGCAGGCGATATTATCGGAGACGCTCATGTTAAAGACTACCGGTTTCTGCAGCACGAAGGACATGCGGCGGCGCGTCTGAAGGCGCAGGCGTTTGCTGGCGGTTACCTCCCTGCCGTCAAAGTAGATGTGCCCTGAGGCCGGCACCTCCAGCAGGTCTAGCAGGCGGAGCAGGGTGGTCTTGCCGGCGCCGGTGGGGCCGATGAGAGCCAGGACTTCACCCTGTTCAACCTTGAGGCTGATACCCTTAATAATTTCTTGCTTGCCGTATTTCTGGGTGATATTAACCGTTTCTATTAAAGCCATGCTCATCTCTGCTGAATCCGGTTCAGCCCTATATTTATTACCAGGGCGATGAAGATAAGAATCATGCCCAGCGCCAGCGCCAGTTCCAGGTCGCCCTTGGAGGTTTCCAGGGCGATGGCGGTGGTGATGGTGCGGGTAAAGCCCCTGATGTTGCCCCCGACCATGAGGGAGAGGCCGACCTCGGAAATAGCCCGCCCGAAGCCCATTATAAGTCCCGCCAGCACGCCGAATCTGGCTTCCCTGAAAGTGATAACCGACATCTGGAAGCCCGAGGCGCCGAGGGATACGGCGGTATCGGTGATGGCTTTGTCAGTTGCGCTGAGGGCGGAGATAATCAGCCCCAGCATCAGCGGGATTATCAGTACTACCTGCCCGACTACCATGACAGCGGGGCTGAACATGATGCCGAATCCTCCCAGCGGGCCGGCGCTGGAGAACATAACGAAGACGAAAAGCCCGACGGCTACCGTGGGCAGGCTGAACAGCGTCTGGACGATGTTTATCAGGGTGCGCTTGCCGGGGAAGCGGTTGAAATGGATAACCGCTCCCAGCGGCAGGCATATCAGGGCGGCAATGGCCGAGGAGGTCGCCGAAATTGCCAGCGACCTCCCCGCTATCTGCATGACCTCGGGGTCAAGAGATATGATGAGCTTGACGGCGGTTACCAGTCCTTCCCACAGCTCGGTCAATATGTCCACCTCTCTATATTGCTATTTAGTTGCCGGTATACTCCGGGACGGGCAGGGTATAGTCTTCAACCGGGGGACAGCCGGGCATATCGCAGCCGGCAATGGGCAAGAAGAGCGACCTGCCGTATTCGGCTTCCCCGTAGGTGCTGATTATATCCTGGACTTCGGCGGAAATCAGCCAGTTAATGAACCGGTTGGCGATATCAATCTTGGCTTTGGGGTGCGTTTCCGGGTCGATGGCTATGGCGGCGTAGACATTGAGGAATATGGGGTCCTCTTCGACAAGGGACACTATGCCCAGTCCACTCTTGAGGTTGTAGGCCAGAAAAGTGGATATATCAGCCATGACGTAGGCCTGCATTTCGTTAGCCATCAGCAGGGTTGGCCCCATACCCTTACCGGCTTCAACGTACCATTTACCTGAGTCGCGGACCTCCTCGTAGTCGAAACCGGCCTGGTTCCAGATGAGCTTTTCCTTGGCATGAGTGCCGGAATCATCGCCCCTGGAGACGAATTTAACGGTATTGGGGTCATTTAAGCCGGCATTATATAGATTTTCGAAGGCTTCGGTGGCGGTGGAACCGGCAATACCGGCCGGGTCACTGCTGGGCCCGGCAATCAGGAAGAAGTTATAGGCGAAGTTGCGGCGGTTTATGCCGTAGCCATCGGCCAGGAACACGTCTTCCCTGGCCCTGTCGTGGACGATGATGGCGTCAACGTCACCCCTCCGGCCGTATTCCAGGGCGATGCCGGTGCCGGCGTAGACAATATCCATTTCTACGTTGGCCAATTCTTCGAAAATCGGCTCCAGATGGTACCAGAGGCCGGTATCGTAAAGGCTGGTGGTGGTGGCGATTTTAAACCTTACCATGGGGTCGTGTAAGGGGTAGTCCGATTCCGGTCCGGGACAGCCGGCAGCGCTCGCCAGCAGGCTGATAAGCAACAGCCCGGCTAATACGGCAATTATCGTCTTTCTTTTCATAGTACTCCTATAGAATAATTTATGACGCAATTAAAAAGCACCTCTTTAAGGAGGTGCCCGACATGCCTTTAGTTCCGGCATATAGCGCTCTCCTTTCCAATCACGGGAGGCACCGCCGTTTCCAGCGATACCCTATCGGCCTGTCTCCATGGCTTAGCTTTAGGGAGAACAGGCTCGGAGAGAATATTTAGTTGTTAAGCTTAATTATGTTATCACCTCTGCGGTGATTATTGCAACCCTGCCCCCACCCCCGTTGTTAACGTTTGTTTTTCTT
>JAUWGI010000021.1 GCA_030606505.1 Deltaproteobacteria bacterium | reverse complement strand
CGCAACCTGGCCCAGGTCGGACTGCCACTTATCCAGCTCTTTTCTCTCCCGGGCGATGTTGAACACCGCCTGGGCATAGCGTCGGGCATAAAACCTTCTGGCCACGCTTATCTCCTAATAATTAAACTAGCCCTTCTTCAGGGTGGTGCTCTCTTTGAGCACCTTGTCGATAATATCGCGGTGGGTCTTCTTGTCCAGGGTGCGGTCGATGACCTTGCCCGCCGCCTCGATAGTTATGTCGGCAAAACCCTGGCGCAGCTGGTCGATAGCCTCGTCCCGCTCCCGCTGAATCTCAGACCTTGCCCGGGTAATCAGGGCTTCGGCTTCACTTTTAGCCTGCTGCTGCGCCCCCTGCCTGACCTCCTCGCCGGTACGCACCGCCCGGGCGATGGCCTCCTGCCCCTCCTTGGCCGCCGCCTCGATGCGCTTGGACGCCTCGTCCTCAGCGCGCTCCGCCTGCTGTTTGATATGCTCGGTATTGTCCATGCTCTCCTTGATCTTCCGCGAGCGCTCGTCCAGCATGCGCATAATCGGCTTATAAGCCACCAGGTAGAGCAGGCCGAAAAGGACGGCCACATTGATAAGCTGCGCTATCAAAGTTGGCAAATTTATGCCTAAACTGGCTAAACCTCCCATTTTCACCCCCTAAACTGTTCTAATAGACGGCTGTCCGCATAAAAGTCGCCAAGCCAATAATACTAACTTAACTCTTTCAACGGCAAGGCGGGCTTTAAAAAAGCGAAAACACCGCCAGCAACACCATACCGCCGATAACTATCACCCCCAGGACTACGGCGGCAATAAGCGCACTTATAAACGTAGGTATTCCATCTTGTTCCATATCAGACCACCATAGCCAGGATAATGGCCACAATCAGTACGTAGATACCGATAGCCTCGGCCAGGCCGGCCACCAGAATCATGTTGGTAAAGATAGGTCCTTTCGCCTCGGGGTTACGGGCTATCCCCTGCAAAGCGGAAAAGCCGATAAGCCCCAGGGCCAGGGCTGGCCCCAGCATTCCCAGACCGACCGCCAGCCCTATCGCCAGCATCTTCATTGCTTCAGGATCCATACTTTAAACCTCCTTATATTTGGTAATATCAAGCCCTGCTTTTAGTGCGTCTCTTCCCCGTGAGCTTCTATGGCCACGGTAAGGAAAATAAGGGTCAGGCCGGCGAAGATAATGGCCTGTATGAAGCCGATAAGCAGCTCAAGCCCGTAGAAGGGTATGGCAAACAGCCAGGGGATGAGGAAAGCGACCACCAGCAGCAGGATTTCTCCCGCCGTCATGTTGCCGAAAAGTCGGAAGGTAAGGCTGATAATGCGAATAAACTCGCTCAAACCCTCCAGAAGCCCGGTAAAGATGGTAATAGCTCCGGTGAATATCCCGAATATGCTGTCCTTGACCTTACCTTGGAAGAGCAGCTTTACCCCTTTGATAAACTCCCCAAAATTAAAGAACTTGCCCAAGTAACGGAACCCCAGTGAGCGCAGGCCGTAGAACTCAACAAAGACAAAAGAGGTCAGCGCCAGCGCCAGGGGCATATTGATATCGGTATTGGCCGCCCTGAGCAGGTGCGCCTCTCCCTCGGCGGTATGTATCGTTATCGAGCCGAAGCCGGGCAGCAGCGCCAGCCAGGCGTTAAAGCCGACGAATAAAAAGATTGTAGCCACCACCGGGAAGAAACGGCGCCCGTTTTTCTCACCGGCGACGCTGGTGCAGAGGTCGTAGACCCAGCCGATTAAGAACTCGAAAGCCGCCTGCAAACGGCCCGGAACCAGCTTCATGCGGCGGGTAACTATGTAGGAAACCCCCACCAGGAAGATAATGGTAATCCAGGCACCCAGAACGCTGTTGGTAATGGGAAAGCCAAAGAGGTGGAAGACGGTCTCGGCGGGAAGGTGCGGGTCGGGGCGGTCAACGGTGAGCCAGCTGGGGAAGTCTAAGCTAATGCCAAATACACTGAGCAGCCCTTCACCCAGGGGGCCAGCGACAAAAGAAAGGATAAAGAGGACCAGGAAAACAACTACCAGACCGATAACCAGCGGGAAGGAACAACCCAGACAGCCCTTCTTTTCAGGCACTAACTGTCCCCCTTGTCCCGTCTGTCACGCATGAGGGGTATCAACATCCGATAAACACCGTAAAAAGCAACAACCAAACCTAAAATTAAGCCCACTATTACCATAATAGGCGCGGTACCGAATTTTTCATCCAGCCAGAGACCACCCAGCACACCCAGCAATATTGAGATAGCGATGAACCACCCCACCCCGATGAACCTTAAGGCCGCTTCCCACCTGCCCATGCCGTGACCAGCATACCAAATCCGGTGCCTTCCGGTCAAGCTCTGCTGGCCACTAAAAAGCCCCAGACCTTTAAGGCTCCAGGGCTCTCTATTATCAAGCTCAAGCGTGAGTCATGATTTACGCTTGTCAAAGTCGTCCATGTCGAGGGTGTCGATGAAGTCGCGGAAGGCGGACATCCGGCCCAGCTCTTCCTCGCTAACCGTCTTGCCGAGACCGCCGGCCTCGCCCTCTCTGGCTAAAGGTTTACCCGTCTCCTTATCCAGCAGGATGCCAGCCTTGTCCAGGACTGTTTCCTCGGCATAGATAGGCACCCCCGCCCTTACCGCCAGGGCCAGGGCGTCGCTGGGGCGGGAGTCAACCTCCATCTGCCCCCCGTCCACGTTGAGAACAATCTTGGCGAAGAAGGTGTCGTTTTTGAGCTCGCTGACGATGATAGAGTTGATGGTGGCCCCCAGTGAATCGATGACCGAGCGCAGCAGGTCATGAGTTAGTGGTCTGGGCACGGTAACATCCTGCAGCTTTACAGCTATGGCATCGGCCTCAGAAGGGCCAATCCAGATAGGCAGATAGCGGTCGGCGTCTTTTTCCTTCAGAATGACCACCCGCTGATAGTTCATCAGGCTAACCCGAATACTATCAATAGTCATCTCTATCATGGGGATACCTCCTCTACATCACACCAGCAACTTAAATTTTACTCCACAACACCCCTACTGTCAATAAAGAATAGGTAACCCTCCTCTCCATTTTTAGCCTGTTTTTTTTGCTTTTCCCCGCCCCCATTTTATATCTTTTCCCACCCTCCACCCTTATAAGGAAACCCCCCAGCATTGTGGATAAAATACCCCGTTATGCTATAATGGATTCAGCAACCGCAAAGGAGAAATCCCTGATTAGCCTTAAGCCAAGACATTTAATCTAAGACCCCACTCTAGTAACCTGACCCTGGTTAAAAGACAACTGCAAGGAGGAATAGCATGCGCCCAGGCCAGAAGGCCATTGTCTGGTTCAATGAGGTTACCAAAGAGGATGTGCCCACCGTCGGCGGCAAGGGAGCCAACCTCGGCGAGATGACCAGGGCCAAGATATCGGTCCCCCCCGGCTTTATTGTCACCGCCGACGCCTATTTTGACTTTCTGGAAAAATCAAGGCTTGTCGGTGAAATCCACAAACTGCTAAAGCCGTTAAACCCGGATAACAGCAACCAGCTTCACCAGACTGCCGGCCAGATCAAACAGCTAATCCTTGATACCCCCATCCCCCCGGAAACGGCCAGCGACATCGAGAAGGCCTACGCCAAGATGGGCGGCGGACTGGTGGCGGTGCGCTCCTCGGCCACCGCCGAAGACCTGCCCGAAGCCTCTTTCGCCGGCCAGCAGCGCACCTTCCTCAACGTGGAGGGGGAGAAGGATGTCACCGCCGCCGTACTGGGGTGCTGGGCGTCGCTTTTCGAGCCGCGGGCTATCTTCTACCGCCACCAGCAGGGTTTCGACCACTTCAAGGTGGGCATTGCCGTGCCGGTGCAAAAGATGGTGCAGTCCCAGGCCTCCGGGGTAATGTTCACCATAGAGCCGGTAACCAGCGATAGCAACCATATTATCATTGAGGCCGTCCACGGCCTCGGCGAAGCCATTGTCTCAGGGGAGGTAACCCCCGACCTCTATATCGTTGATAAAAAGACAACCAGAATCGTCAGCAAGAAAACGGCCCGGCAGGAACACCAGCTGGTCAGGAATCCGGGTGCTGCCGGCGAAGAGGCCAACATCTGGGCGGAAATCCCGGCGGCAGAACAGACCCGGCAGAAGATAACCGATGAAGAAATAATCAAGATAGCTACCTTGGGCAAACAGCTTGAGGACTGGTACAAATTCCCCCAGGACATCGAGTGGGCCAAGGAGAACAGCGAAATCTTTATCGTCCAGACCCGCCCGGTAACCACCATCAAGGAGACCGCCGAAGAAGAAGAGGAAATCAAGGCACCGGTGCTGCTCACCGGCGATAAAGCCAGCCCCGGCATAGCCTCAGGCCCGGTCAAGATAATAAAGGAAGCATCCCAGATAGACAAGGTGCACGAAGGCGATATCCTGGTAGCGGAGATGACCACCCCCGACTTTGTCCCCGCCATGAAGCGGGCGGTGGCCATTGTCACCGACCGCGGCGGCAGGACGGCCCACGCCGCCATCGTCAGCCGGGAGCTGGGCATCCCCTGCGTGGTCGGCACCGAGCAGGCAACCACCACACTGGCTAACGGGCAGGTAGTCACCGTGGACGGCTCGCACGGCAAGGTCTATGACGGCAAGATAACCCGCAGGATAAAGACCACCGCCGTCTCCGATATCCTCAGGGAAGCCATCAGGACCAAAACCAGGGTCTATGTAAACCTGGCCCAGCCCGAGCTGGCCGAAAAGGTGGCCGCCCACAATGTGGACGGCGTCGGCCTGCTCAGAGCTGAGTTCATCGTAGCCCAGATTGGCGAGCACCCCCAGTATATGATAAGCCAGAAGCGGGGGCATGAATTCGTCGAAAAGCTCTATCAGGGCATCAATCTCTTCGCCAAGGCCTTCGACCCCCGCCCCGTAGTCTACCGCACCAACGACTTCAAGACCAACGAATACCGGGAGCTCACCGGCGGCCGGGAATATGAGGCTGAAGAAGAGAACCCCATGATTGGCTACCGGGGGGCTTCGCGCTATATCACCGACATCGAGGTGTTTAAGCTGGAGCTGGAAGCCATCAAAAAGGTAAGGCAGCAGCACAAGAACCTGTGGGTTATGATTCCCTTCGTCAGGACAGTCGAGGAACTGGCCGGAACCAAGAAAATCATGGAAGCCGAGGGCTTAAAGCGCTCTAAAGACTTTAAGCTGTGGATGATGGTCGAGGTGCCCTCCAATGTATTAATTCTGGAGAAGTTTTTAGAGGTCGGCATCGACGGCATATCCATCGGCTCCAACGATTTAACCCAGCTTATTCTGGGCATCGACCGCGACAGCGAAAAGCTGGCCGAGACCTTTGACGAGCGCAACGAAGCGGTGATGGTGGCTTTAGAAAGGGCTATCAAAGTATCAAAGAGCATGGGCGTCACCTCGTCTATCTGCGGGCAGGCGCCCTCGGTCTACCCGGAGCTTACCGAAAAGCTGGTGGAATGGGGCATCACCTCGGTCTCGATAAGCCCGGATATGATAGGCACCACCAGAGAGATAATCGCCAGGGCGGAAGCCAAACTAAAAGACAAATGATTGGTCGGCTTAATATCCGACAGCTCGCCGAAGAACGGGAAGAAAGCCTATCCCCTCACGCCATCAAAAGCAAAAACTCACGGGGTAGGCAAAGACCTGAAGAGCCCTGCCCGGTGCGCACCGCCTTCCAGCGCGACCGCGACCGCATCATCCACTCCAAGGCTTTTCGCCGGCTCAAGCACAAGACGCAGGTTTTCATCGCCCCCTTAGGCGACCACTACGTAACCCGGCTCACCCATACTTTAGAAGTCGCCCAGATTGCCCGCACCATTGCCCGGGCTTTAAACCTCAATGAAGACCTGACCGAGGCCATCGCCCTGGGCCATGACCTGGGGCACACTCCCTTCGGCCACGTCGGCGAGGACGTCTTAAACGAGCTTTACCACAAGGGCTTCAGGCATAACGAGCAGAGCCTGCGCGTGGTTGACCTGCTGGAGAACGACGGCCACGGGCTTAATCTCACTTGGGAGGTGAGGGACGGTATTCTGAACCACTCCAAGGACAGAGTTAGCATTCAGGGGAAAGGCGCGGAAGCCGGTACTTTAGAGGGTGAAGTGGTCAGGATTTCCGATTCCATCGCCTACATCAACCATGACATCGACGACGCTATAAGAGCCGGCATGCTGGCCGAAGGCGATTTGCCCCTGGCCGCCGTCACCCGGCTGGGCAATACCCGCTCCCTGCGCATCAACACCATGGTCGTTGACATTATAGAGCGCTGCCATCCGTCAATGGCCACGGAGAAGGAAAAACCGTCCATAACCATGAGCCCGGAGGTACTTAAGGCCACCGATGCCCTGCGCGACTTTCTCTTCGAGCGGGTCTACAATGTACGCTCGGCGCAGGATGAATCGGAAAGAGCGAGGGAAATAATTCGCACCCTGTATAGATACTTCAAGGAGAATGCCGATAAAATGCCGCAGGAGTACCGCTTTTACAGCGATGAGCTGGAACGTAGGGTGGTGGACTATATCGCCGGCATGACCGACCAGTACGCCG
Source organism: Deltaproteobacteria bacterium (assembly GCA_030606505.1). Taxonomy (GTDB): domain Bacteria; phylum Chloroflexota; class Dehalococcoidia; order Dehalococcoidales; family BS750m-G39; genus JABMRW01. Next base: position 1,842 of record JAUWGI010000021.1, on the reverse strand, counting down.
CCAGAATGGCGGCGGAGCTTTCTCCCCCCGCCCGCGAGACGGAACCGCCGGCTGTCAAGCCAAAACCAAAGGGCAAGACCCCACCCCAGGCCAAGACCCTGCCTCTCTTTGGCAGTGACGAAGCCCCTCCCCCATAAATTTATCTTTACCCACCCAACCACCCTTATATGGAAGGGGTTACTCCCCCCATTAATAAGAAGGAAATAGAATAGACCCAACCCTCCCCATCAAAGAGAAGGGAAATCGAAGAAGGCTATGAAGTGGTTTAAAAACCTTAAAAAGTGGCAAAAGGGGGGCCTTATAGGACTGGCTATAGGCGTCATTTTGGGGTTCTTTGCATCTCATCTCGCGGCTCTGATACCCCTTTCAGCTACGCTAGGAATTCCGATACAATGCATACATACTGTATTTTGGGCTTTTCTGCGGTACCCTCAGCACACCCTGCTAGGTATCTATGAGAACTATATAATAGTGCCATGCGTGATGATAGTTTTTTATGGAGGTCTGGGAGCTATTTTAGGTAAAATTCGACAATCGGCCGAGCCCGCTAAAAAACGGCGCCTAACCGGTTTGTTTATCTTTTTGCTGCTGCTCTTTTATTTCTTGAACCTAGTGATGTTCTTTAGAATTTACATCATAATTACGGATTGACTACCCCCCCGAATATCCCGTTAGAAGAATTTTGAGTTTAGAGGGGTGACCCCCCGGAAGCTTTTATATCTATTCCCACCCACCACCCATTAAGGTAGGCTTCACCCCCCAAAGAGAGTGAAGAGAGGTAAAAACCTCTTTCGGGCGGGCGGGTGGGACGCAAAACAACCGCTAAAAACGGGGTGGGGCAAAGAGAGTCTAAGAGGGCGAAACCCTTTCGGGCGGGTGGGTGGGACGCAAAACAACCGCTAAAAATGTGGAGGGGTGGATTAGAGGGTCATAAAGACCCGGATTTTATAATATCTTTACCCACCCTGCCACCCTTATAAGGAAATATAGTATATAATAGAGTAACATGGGTGCTGTTGACGAAGTAAAACAGAGAATAGACATCGTCGAGGTCATCGGCCGGGATATTACCCTGGTCAAGGCCGGGCGGACTTTTAAGGGGCTTTGCCCCTTCCACAGCGAAAAGCACCCCTCTTTCTACGTCTACCCGGAGCAGCAGAGCTGGCACTGTTTCGGCTGCAACAACGGCGGCGATGTCTTCTCCTTCATCATGAAAAAGCAGAACATAGACTTCGGCGAAGCCTTAAGGCAGCTTGCCCAGAAGGCCGGTGTCATTATCCCCACCAAATTCGAGCCGGGCATGGAGAGCGAAGAAAAGCAGAGATTATATCAGGTCAACCAGGCGGCGGCGCAGTACTTCCACAACCTGCTGCTCAATTCGCCAGCCGGCAAAAAGGCGCAGAGCTATGTCACCGGACGGGGCTTTACCGAGCAGACCATAAAAGACTTCCAGCTTGGCTACAGCCTGGACAGCTGGGAAGCGCTTAAAAAATATCTCTTAGAAAGAGACTATACCGAAAAAGAATTGACCACCGCCGGCTTAATAATCGAGGCCGAAGGCGGCAAAACCCACGACCGCTTTCGCCATAAGTTAATCTTCCCCATAATGGACGTGCGCGGGCGCGTCACCGGCTTTGGCGGCCGGGCGCTGGACGACTCACTGCCCAAATACACCAACTCCCCGCAGACGCCCCTCTTCGATAAGAGCGGCACTCTCTACGGCATTAACCTGGCCAAGGACGCCGTCAGGGAGCAGGACACGGCGGTCATTGTCGAGGGCTACATGGACGTTATCACCGCCCACCAGAACGGCTTTAAAAACGCTGTCGCCTCCATGGGCAC
>JAUWGI010000103.1 GCA_030606505.1 Deltaproteobacteria bacterium | reverse complement strand
TCGGGGTGGTGGTGGGCAAAAAGTTTGTGGTGGAGACTAAAAATGACTATAATATCATCTTGTGGATTGTGGACAGGGTGGGGGGCAAGCTGCTGGACGGCAGCACCCTCAGCAAACTGGCGGTAATGAGAAAGGCGCTGGTTGCGGGGGAGGTAAGATGAAAAGGCAGTTAAGGAGGTGGCTTAATTGACATCCAGAGGTCAGGACATCGTTTCTGTTATAAAACAGCAGATTGAGCAGTTCGGCGCCGAGTTGACCATGGTTGACGTGGGCACCGTGATTGAGATTGGCGACGGCATCGCCCGCATTCACGGGCTGGCGGCGGCCAAGTACAACGAGCTGCTGCAGTTTCCCAACGATGTTATGGGTATCGCCCTTAATTTAGAGGAGGACGGCGTGGCCGCCGTTGTCCTGGGCGACTACACCGGCATCAAAGAGGGGGACGAGGTAAAGTGCACCGGGCGCATCGCCGAGATACCGGTGGGTGACGCCCTTATCGGCCGGGTGGTCGATGCGCTGGGACGCCCGCTGGACGGCAAGGGCGCGGTCAAGACCAGTAAAGCCCGCCCACTGGAGAGGGTGGCGCCCAATGTGACCAAGCGCCAGTCGGTGGACACCCCGGTGCAGACCGGCATCAAGGCCGTGGACAGCATGTTCCCTATCGGGCGCGGCCAGAGGGAGCTTATCATCGGCGACCGCTCCACCGGCAAGACGGCCATCGCACTTGACGCCATCGTCAACCAGAAGGGCGGCGATTTAATCTGTATCTATGTCGCCATCGGGCAGAAGACCTCCCGGGTGGCGCGGGTAATAAACACGCTGGAAAATCACGGGGCCATGGAGCATACCATCGTGGTGGCGGCCAACGCCGCCGACTCGGTTGCCATGCAGTACCTGGCCCCTTACGCCGGCTGCGCTATCGGCGAGGAGTTCATGGAGGAGGGCAAGGACGTGCTCATCGTCTACGACGATCTCTCCAAGCACGCCTGGTCCTACAGCCAGCTTTCGCTGCTGCTGCGCCGTCCCCCGGGGCGGGAGGCCTACCCCGGCGATGTTTTCTACCTGCACAGCCGTCTGTTAGAGAGGGCGGCCAAATGCTCGGCGGAGTACGGGGGTGGCTCAATCACCGCCCTGCCCATTATCGAGACGCAGGCCGGGGATGTTTCCGCCTATATCCCGACCAATGTTATTTCAATTACCGACGGACAGCTATATTTAGAAACCGACCTGTTTAACGCCGGTATCCGGCCGGCGCTCAACGTCGGTTTATCGGTATCCCGCGTGGGCAGCGCCGCCCAGACCAAGGCCATGAAGCAGGTGGCCAGCCGCTTGAAGCTGGATATGGGCCAGTACCGTGAGGTGGCCGCCTTCGCCCAGTTCGGCACCGCCGAGCTGGATAAGACCACCCGGTCGCAGCTTGAGCGGGGGCAGCGCATCACCGAGGTCTTAAAGCAGCCCCAGTACGTCCCGGTGCCCATGGAAAAGCAGGTCATGGTCCTCTACGCCGCCATTAACGGCTACCTGGACGACGTGCCGGTGGATAAAATCAGCGCTTTCGAGACTAACTTCCACCGCTTTATGGAGGCCAACCACCCCAAGATAGGCGGCCAGATTGCTAAAGACAAAGATATTAGCCCCGACGTTGAGGAGAAGCTAAAGACAGCTATATCCGAGTTCAAGAAGGATATGGCGTTATAGGGCGTTTATCTACCCACCCTGACCCGCCCTACAGAGGTGAACCTCTTTACCAACTCCTTAAGGGGGGTGGGAGAGAAGAGAAAACCCCCACCACGAGTGGGGTGGGCCAGAAAGTGTTAGATATTTTCCCTTCCATCGGGGGAGGGGAAAAGGGGATAGCCTTCCCCCAATGGGGGGTGGGGCGAAAAAGGGCTTTAGCCCGCTTCCTTAAGGGCGGCGGGTGGGAAAAGATAAATAGAGGGGTGGGGAAGAAAAACTTAAAAAAGGGAATAGATTTAAAAATTGGCTAATATCAGATTAATAAAACGCCGAATAAAAGGCATCCAGTCCACCGCCAAAATCACCCGCGCCATGGAGATGATTGCCACCTCCAAGATGAGGAAAGCCCAGGAGCGGGGGCTGGCGGGGCGTCCCTATGCCGAGAAGATTATGCAGGTAATGGCCGACCTGGCGGCGCTGCGGCGGGAGGGGGAGGAAATGCACCCCCTGCTGCAGAGCCGGCCGGTAAAAAAAATCGGCATGCTGCATATAACCCCCGACCGCGGCATGTGCGGCGGGCTCAACACCAATATCAACCGCACCGCGGCCAGCTTCATCCTGGAGCAGGAGGTGCCGGTGAGCCTGGTAACGGTGGGACGCAAGGGGAGGGATTTTATGCGGCGCTACGGCCGGGAAATCCGCGCCGAGTTTACCAACCTCGGCGACCGCCCCAGCTGGCTGGATACCCTGCCTATATCACGTATTATCATCGATGACTACACCAGCGGGGAGATAGACCGGGTCTATTTAGTTTATCCCCAGTTTATATCCACCATGGTGCAGAAACCGATTACACACCAGATACTCCCCGTAGAACCGGCCGAGATACCCACCGCCCAGAATGTTGACTATATCTACGAGCCCGGCCCGGCCGAGGTGCTGGGCCAGCTTTTACCCAGATTCGTCGAGATGCAGGTATATCACGCTATTCTGGAATCTATCGCCAGTGAGCAGTCCGCCCGGATGGTGGCCATGCGCAACGCCACCGAAAGCGCCAACGAGCTTATCGAGGAGCTGACCCTGATGTATAATAAAGCCCGCCAGGAGACGATAACCAGAGAGCTGCTGGATATCACCGGAGGGGCGGCGGCGCTGGCTTAATAAATTAAAGGTTAAAGGAGGTTTAGCCATGCCTATCAGTAGTAAAGATTTTGACAAGAGCGACAGTAAGTCCAACCTTCTGTTGACGGAGTTCCTCCGTGCCCATCCCCTCGACGCTTACAGCACCGACGAGCTGGTCAAGGCGATGGCGTCGAAGAGGAGGAAATTGAGCAGAGAAGAGCTGGGCAAGATGCTGATGCTGATGGAGTACGGGAGAAAAGTGACATCGAGGAAAATAGGCGGGGTGACCTATTACCGCTACCGCCAGTTTTCAGGTTACAGTCCCCCGACAGGACCGATATAGGGAGGTAATTATGGCCAAGGGAAAAATAGCCCAGGTAATCGGCACGGTAGTTGATATCGAGTTTCCCCCCGGCGCACTGCCCGCCCTGTTCAACGCCATCGAGATTACCGCCGACGGCGGCAAGATTGTCCTCGAGGTGCAGGAGCACGTCGGCAATAACTGGGTAAGGTGCCTGGCCCTATCGCCCACCGACGGGTTGCAGCGGGGTACTGAGGCTATAGACACCGGCAAGGCGCTGGCGGTGCCGGTGGG
>JAUWGI010000012.1 GCA_030606505.1 Deltaproteobacteria bacterium | reverse complement strand
GGGATTTCTAACATTTCCTCCCCTCGCTGGGGTGGGGATAGAGAGTTTTAGAGGCGAAGCCTATGAGGGCGGGTGGGTATGGGAAGAGGAACACAGGTTAAAACGGGGAGGGGGGTAAAGCCCTCTCCTTGTCTTATGTCCAATAGATAAGCTATAATGAACTTTATCTATCAAGGAGAGGATTAAATGCCGTCTTTCGCCTACTTTGACAAGCAGTTCGTCCCCCTGGCCAAAGCCAAGCTAGGGGTAATGACCAACGCCCTCCATTACGGCACGGCCATCTTCGAGGGCATCCGGGGCAACTGGAACAGTGACCAAAAGCAAATCTACCTCTTCCGCCTCAAGGAGCACTTTGAGCGGCTGCATAACGGCTGCCGTGTTCTCAAGATTGACCCGCCTCATAGCGTCGACGAGCTATGTCAGATAACGGTTAAGCTGGTGGCCATGTGCCGCTTTGAGGAGGATGTCTATGTCCGCCCGCTGGCTTACAAGAGCTCTGAGTCCCTGGGCGTCCGCCTCCACGACCTGGAAAGCGATTTCCTGGCCTTTGTTATTCCCTGGGGGCCCTACCTGGACATGGATAAAGCCAAGTGCGGCATCTCTTCCTGGCGGCGCCCTGACTATAACGTCATCCCGCCCAGTGCCAAGCTTACCGGCCTTTACATCAACAACGCCCTGGCCAAAACCGAAGCCATCGAGAAGGGCTTTGACGAGGCCATCATGCTCACCCCGGACGGCCATATCTCGGAAGGCACCGGCGAGAACCTCTTTCTGGTTACCGACGGCAAACTGGTCACGCCCGCCAGCGACAACCACATCCTGCTGGGTATCACCCGCGATACGGTGATAAAACTGGCCAAAGATGAGTTGGGGATAGAGACCGTGGAGAGGCCGATTGAGCTCGGCGAGCTTTTTACCGCCGAAGAATGCTTCCTCACCGGCACCGCCGCCCACATCACCCCGGTGGGGGAAATAGACCACCGACCCATAGCCAGCGGCGGGGTGGGGGCAATAACCGGGAAGCTACAAGAGCTATACTTTGAGGTTATCAGGGGCAACAATCCCAAATACCTTGACTGGTGCACCCCGGTCTATTAAGGGTGCAGGGAACTACTTCTTGGGCACGCCCACCTGCAGCGACTTCAACAAGCAGGTTACCTGGCAACTCTCCTCTAAAGAAGCGGTGTAGTTGTGGGCTTCCTCCAGCAGCTGGCCGATGGCGAAGCTGCCGTGACCGTGAACCATGATAATCCGGCACTGCTTTAACGCCCGGGCGATTATCTCCGCCAGACCGCCCGGTTTGACCTCCATGTTCCAGCCCAGCACCGGAACTTTGCACAGTAGGGACATGCCTTCGGTGTCGGTGGGGACAATCTCGGTTTCGGTCAGCGACAGGGCCACGGCGTGAGGGGGGTGGGCGTGAACAATAGCCGAGGCCGAGGTTGCCTGGTAAATAGCCCTGTGGACGGCCAGCTCCGTCGAGGCCAGGGGGGTGTTGCGGTCGTTTTTGTTGAGACCGGTCTCGATGAGGTCGTGCTCTTCTAAACAGCCCAGCCCGCAGCTGCGGCGGGTAATGGTAATCCGCTCTCCCAGCCTGATGCTCAGATTCCCGCTATGGGAAGAGACCAGCCCCTTGGTGAATAGCTCATGACCTACAGTCTGAAACTGAGTTAAAATCATGGCTCTCTCTAGAGCATAAACCCCTTTAGCGTCTCAGGTCAAGTTTTTAGTCCGAGGTTGAGGCCTGGGCTTCGTTGAGCTTATTCATCAACCGTGATTTGCGGCGGGCAGCATTGTTGGGGTGGATAACCCCCTTTTCCGCCGCCTTGTCCAGAGAGGTAATGGCCACCACCACCGCCTCCTGGGCCGCTTTTAGCTCGCCCGAGAAAATAAGCTTCTCCGCCTTGGTTATATTGGTCTTACACAGGCTGGTAATAGACTTATTTCTCAGCCTCTTTCTTTCCGTTACACGAACCTGTTTTTGCGCCGATTTAGTGACTGGCAATATCTGCCTCCTTCAAGTTGAGGATTTTGTTTTGGCCGTGGCCTCGTCGCCCATGCGGGAGACACTGGTCACGCCTCTAATGCCGTCAATTTTACCCATCAGCCGGCTCAGCTGGGCCAGGTCTTTGGTCTGAAAGGTAAAATATAAAGTAATGGAATGGTCGTCATGGTGAATCAGGTTTACCGAGCCGATGTTAACCCCCTCCTCAGCCATGATAGTGGTAACGTCACGGATTAAGCCCACCCTGTCCCAGGCTTCAACCTGAATGCTAACCGGATACAGGGCATCAGTCCGCCCCCACTCCACCGCCACCAGTCTTTCTTTCTCGTCTTCATTAACTACATTGTAGCAGTCCTGGCGGTGAATGGTCACCCCCCGGCTGCGGGTAATATAGCCGATAATCTGGTCGCCGGGCAGGGGGCGGCAGCAACGGGCCAGGTTGGTGACCAAATCGCTCATGCCCAGCACCCGGATGGCCGTTTCCGGGGGGGCGGGTGGGGCCACTTGGGCTTTGGCCGGGGGCGGCTCTTGGTCAGACAGCTTGACCGCAATCTGGTGGGTGGAAACGCCGCCGTAGCCAATGGCCGCCAGGAAGTCGTCCACGTTATCGTAGTCAAACATCTTGGCCAGCTCTTCCCGCTCGGTGGGCTTTAGCCCCAGGTGCCTCATCTCCTTCTCCAGCAGGAGCCGGCCCCGCTCGATGTTCTCCGCCCGCTCCTGCCGGCGGAACCACTGCCGTATCTTTTCCTGGGCGTGGGAGGTCTTGGTATAGTTCAGGTGCGGGTTCAGCCAGTCCCGGCTGGGGCCTTTGTCCCCCTTGGAGGACATAATCTCGACCACATCGCCGTTGTTGAGCTGATAGTTGAGCGGCACCAGCTTGCCGTTGACCTTGGCCCCGATACAGCGGTGCCCCACCTCGGTGTGAACTCGGTAGGCAAAATCGAGGGGGGTGGCCCCCTTGGGCAGGTCCTTTATCTCCCCCTTGGGGGTGTAAACAAAAACCTGGTCAATAAATATATCGGTCTTAACCGATTCCAGAAACTCCTCCGCCCCGCTGAGCTCCCGGTGCCAGTCAATGAGTTGGCGCAGCCAGGCGATTTTCTTCTCGAAGTGGATGTCCTCCTCCCCACCTTCTTTATAGCGCCAGTGGGCGGCCACACCGTATTCATCAAGTTTATGCATGTCACGGGTACGAATCTGGACCTCAAGTGGGGTGGTCCCCATATACATCACCGCCGTATGCAAACCCTGGTAACCATTCGACTTAGGGCTGGCGATAAAATCGTCGAACTCACCGGGGAGGGGGCGCCACAGGCTGTGGATAACCCCCAGGACGTTATAACAATCGGCCACCGAGCCGACCAGTACCCGCAGGGCGAGCAGGTCGTAGATATCGTCAAAGTCCTTACCCAGCGCCTCGTAGCGCTGAATCTTCTGGTATATGCTGTAGATATGCTTGGGCCGGCCCGATATCTCGGCTTTGATGCCCACCCGCTTGAACTCCTCCTCAATAATCTGGATTATCTGGGCGATAAAGCCCTCCCGCTGGTCACGGCGGGCGGCAATCAGCTTGGCAATCTTGTCATATTTAGCCCGCTCCAGATAGCGAAAGGATAGGTCCTCCAGCCGCCACTTCAATTCCCATACCCCCAGCCGGTGCGCCAGGGGAGCGTATATCTCCAACGTCTCCTGAGCGATGCGGAGCTGCATATCCGGTGACAGCGCGCTCAAGGTCTCCATATTATGCAGGCGGTCGGCCAGCTTGATAAAGACCACCGGCAGGTCCTCGGCCATGGCTACCAGCATCTTCCTCAGGTTCTCCGCCTGCTGGTGCCGGGCCTGAGAGTCGCCCGGAGCCCACCAGGCAATCTTGCCCAGCCGGGTAACACCATCGACCAGCTTGCTTACCTCGGGGCCGAACCTGGCTTTAATCTTTTCAACGGGTATGCCGCAGTTTTCGGGTACATCGTGGAGCAGGGCGGCGGCCAGAGAAGCGGCGTTAAGCTGAACCCGGGCCAGGATTAGCGCCGTCGCCAGCGGGTGCTCTATATAGGGGTCGCCTGATTTACGCATCTGCCCCTGGTGGGCTTCGGCGGCAAAATCGTAAGCCTGCTTGACCAGGTCTATCTTCTCCGGCGGCAGATACTCCTCAGCCTTTTTTAGAAGCTCGGCGAGACTCATATCTCAAGTATAGCGCAAGCGGTCGGCGGGTGCAAAAAAGGGGGGTGGGGCGACAAAAAGAGCATTAAAAAATGGGGGAAACAATTCGAGGGTGGGTAGCTACGGGGATTTGTTTTTAACGTTATGGTAAGTAGAGGCTACGGGGGTGGGGGCTGGTTTTTAGAGAGTGTTTTATTTCCCACCCTCCCACCCTATAGAGGTAAAACCTCTCTTAATTCTTGTGTAGCCCCTCCCTGTTAGCGGGTGTTTCTCTTCCCACCCTAACCCACCCTTCAGAGGTTAGACCTATTTAATACCCCTTAAAGCGGGGGTGGGGAAAGAGAGTCTTAAAGAGGCGAAGGGGTGGGGTGAGAAAGTGCTAGAAGCGGAGCCTATGAGGGCGGGTGGGTGGGAAGAAAGAGAACTGTTAAAGGGGGAAAGGGCGGCGGGCGGGAAAAGATAAAAACGGGGCGGGGCACCCCCTTGAGATTTTAAAAGCCCCCGACGGGCCAATATAACGGGAAAAGCGGCGAGAGGCCAACAAAGCAGGCCAGGTGAGCCACCAGATAGAAGATAAACAGCGCCAGTATGGTCCGCTTGAGCTTGCCGGGTCTCCTTTCCCGGTAAATATCGAGCAGCTGGGACAAGCCCAGCCCCAGGCCGAGGCAGACCGCCCCTATCGTCGGGTAAAAATAGTAGATATAGCTGGCCCGGTCGGTAATGAGGCTGATTGGTATCCAGACCAGGTAGGTGCCGGCAAACCAGGCGACACCGAAGAGCCCGGCCTGGCTGCCTCTAACCGCCCTATAGACCATGTAAGCGAAAGTGGGCATAACCAGTGCCCAGATGGAAGGGCTAATGGCGGCAATGTAATGGGGGCTATACCAGTAACCCATCGGCTTATAAGCCAGCAGCCACTCCCAGGGACGGCTGAGGCTGGGGTGGTCGGCGTAGGCAAAGGTGATGCTGCTGCCCAGGCTTAACATGGTCTTTATCCGGCTAATCGGGTCTATTAGCGCCGAAAAGTTCTGGACAATGGCCAAATCAAGCACAAACATCAGCCCGACAAAGGCTATGGGGGCCAAAAGCACGGTAAGGGCAAACCGCCAGGAGCGGCCCTGCCGGCGGAAAAGCCAGTGGATAAATATGACCGGCAGCGCCAGAGCGCCGTTAAGCTTGGCCAGGGCGCTTAAGCCCACGGCTACCCCTGAGGCTATGTACTTCCGACTGGTATAAAGCAGAAACGAGGCCATCATAAAGGTAAGGCAATAGACATCCAGCATAGCCACGCTGGCCTGAACGAAGGTCATGTTTTCCAAGGCCAGCAGAAAAGTGGCTATGGAGGCGGCATTCCGGGACATGTTCAGCCGGCGGCAGAGGAAATAGAAGAGGACGATAGTGGCCGTGCCGAATATAACCGAGAAAAAGCGCCAGCCCCAGGGATTGTCGCCGAACAGCTCTATTCCGGCAACGAAGAAGAGCTTGCCTAGAGGGGGGTGCTCTTCGCGCAGTATTTCGTGCTCTTCTATGATATTCCGGGCTTCGGGAACGTAGTGCTGCTCGTCCAGGATAAGCTCCGGGGGGCTGGCTATGATGGCGAAGTGCATGACCAGCGTCGCCACCACCAGCAGGCAGAGCCAGAAATATTCCCAGCGGTAGGCCCGGTACAGGCTTTCCTTCATTTCCACGTCCACCAGCTACTCATGAAGTAGTTCCACAGGAAAGCCACGGCTATGGCGATAAGGTTGGATATTAGATAGTGTATACCAAAGACGCTGGTAAAAAGCAGGAGCAGGCCGTATTGAATCCCCGCCCCGGCCAGACAGGTTACGTTAAACTTGAGCAGGCGCACCACGAATGATTTGCCTCTGCCAGTACGCCGGTCGGCGAAGGTGAAATAATCGTTAAGGACAAAGTTGGAAATTATCGAGGCTTCAATGGCGAAAAGGGCCGATATATAGTATTGCAGGCCGCCAAATTCGGTCAGCAGCCAGAGGAGGCCCTGATTGACGATAACGCCGCTCAAGCCCACGGCACAAAATTTCAGCAGCCTCTTGAGCTCACCGGTGCGGGCCATCAGGCTGAGGAGGTGCTTCAGGTAATCCAGCTGCTGGCCGGGGTTCAGCTTACTTTTGCCGGCGCTCCTGTCCTCAAAGATATAGGGGACCTCGACCACGTGCTGGAAGCGGCCGATCAGCATCACCTCCAGGCTTATCTTATAGCCGATTGGCTTAAGCTTAGCCTGAGCCAGACCCTGCCGCCGGAACATGAAAAACCCGGCCAGGGGGTCTTTTACCGGCCGGGTTGACGGCAGTAGCAGGTGAGATATTAACAGGGCCACCTTTGATATGATTCTTCGGGAAAGCCCCCAGTTGGGACAGCCGCCGCCTTCTATATACCGGCTGGCCACTACCATATCCGCCCCGTCCTGGATGGCCTTAATCAAATCGGGGATAACCTCCGGGGGGTGCTGCAGGTCGGCGTCCATGACCCCGATAATCTGCCCGGAGGCATGCTCCAGACCGTGAACCACCGCCGTGGCCAGCCCCCTCTCGTTGCGGCGGACGATTACCTTGACCGGATAGCGGGAGGCCAGGCTTGAGGCAACCTCGATTGTGCCGTCCTTACTGTCATCATCAACGATTAAGATTTCATAGTCATAGCCGGAGAGAGCCTTGGCTACCCTGGCCAGGAGCGGGGCGATATTGTCCTTCTCGTTGTAAGTCGGTATGATGATGGAGATTTTATCTTCCATTGTCACCTACCCCCTGACGTAAAAGATTAAGCCACCCGTATTCTACAACATTCTGCCAATCCTACAACAGAGGGGGTGTCTTATACTTAACAGAGGAGTATAATGGGGAGCAAACGCACCCCGGTAAAACATATAAATACCCGACATGAGCAACAAAATCCACCTCCTGGCCTTTGGGCTGGTCTTAGTCCTGGCCGCTCTTTGCCGGTTCTGGGCGGCGCCTATTTCCGCCGGGCCTGATGTCGTCCAGTTCTGGGCCTTTGCCAACGTATTCCAGATTCACGGACTGGATTTTTACCGGTACGCCGATGCTACCACGGCCATTTTCCCCTTTAAGGGCTGGGGCTTTGTTTACCCACCGGTATGGCTCCTGCTGTTAGGGTTAGTCTTGTTGGCCGCGCCGACTGACATAGCTATACACGCCATAGCGGGTAGCCACTTGCCGGCGAACATGATTATACACGCCATAGTGGATAGCGGCTGGCGGCTGGCGATGAAAACGCCAATCATAGCGGCTGACCTGGCCATAGGCTGCCTTTTATATCTGGCCGTGCCCGGCTCAAGACTCCGCAAGCTGCTCTTTGCCAGCCTGTGGCTCTTTCACCCCACCAGCTGGTATGAGTCGGCGGTCTTCGGGCAGTTTGACGCCGTGGCGGCCGCCTTTCTGCTGGCCTCGATAATCCTGCTGGAGCGGGGCCGGGACCGGCTGGCATTCCTGCTCGCCGGCCTGGCGGTTATGACCAAGCAGCATACCCTGATACCGATAGCGGTGATGGCGGTGATATTTGCCCGGCAGATGAACTGGCAGCGGCTGGCGAGCAATTTCGCCATCTTTTCCGGGGTGGTAATAGTTATCTCTATCCCCTTTTTGCTTACTGGCAATTTCTCGGCCTACGCCCACTCGCTGTTTTTGCCGGGGCAGGTGCCGGGTTTCCAGATCCCGCTGGTCCATGCCTTCAGCGGCAACGGTGCCTTGCTCTCCTACCTGCACAATGTCTTCGGCTGGGAAACCAGCCGATTTCTACCGCTCACCATACCCATCATGCTGCTTGGCATACTAACCGTCATAGTATTCAGCTACCGAAGGGCAATCACCCCGGCGCAGGGGGCGCTGGCCGGTTTCCTAGTCTTCATCGGCTTCTCTTACCAAGTTCACTACCAGTACCTAATCGTCTATATACCGATAGCCCTGCTGGTGGCCGCCCGTACACAGTATAGAGGCGAAAGAGTTTTAACCCTGGTGCTGGCCCTGCTTCCCGCCGTTTGGCTATGGCTTCCTGATGTTTCCCGCTGGTTCAACTTCCTCCATCCCGCCAGCACCCAGGTAAACCTAATATTAGCCCGCATCGGCCTGGCCCATTCGCCGTTGCCGGATTATGCCTACGTATCCCTGGCTTTAGCCATTATGGGTCTGTCAATCGCCTATGTGGTCTGCGTTTTTACCCGCTGGCATAACTCAACCGTTGAACTGCCACCTAACCTCTCTTTACAACCCAGCCTTGATACTGTATCCTAGCCTTGAGAAAAACCATGTTATATCAGGCACCACGCGGAACCTCAGACATCCTGCCCCAGGAACAAGCCTACTGGCGCTATCTAGAGCAAATGGTAGCCCGCACCGCCCGGCTCTACGGCTACGAGCGCCTGGACGCCCCCACCTTCGAGGACACCAAGCTCTTTGCCCGCAGCGTGGGCGAGGACACCGACATCGTCACCAAGGAAATGTATACCTTCGAAGACCGGGGGGGCAGCTCAATCACCCTGAGACCGGAGGGCACCGCGCCGGTATGCCGCGCCTACCTGGAACACGGCATGAAAAACCTGCCCCAGCCGGTAAAGCTATATTATATCGCTTCTATCTTCCGCTACGAAAGGCCCCAGGCGGGGAGGTACCGCCAGCACTACCAGTTCGGCTATGAGGCCATCGGCGGCGACGGCGACCCCGCCCTCGACAGCGAAGTCATCGATATGGCCTGGCGGTTCTTCTCGTCAGTGAAGCTGCGCCGGCTATCACTACAGCTAAACAGCATCGGCTGCAAAAAATGCCGCCCCGGCTATGTGGCCGCCCTTAAAAGTCACTACGCCAGCCGCACCGGGGAGCTCTGCCCCGATTGCAGGTCCCGACTGGAGCGAAACCCGCTGCGCCTGCTCGACTGCAAGAACGAAGCCTGCCTGAAAATAGCTGCATCGGCGCCGAAGAGCGTTGACCACCTCTGCCCCGAATGCGCCGAGCACTTTAAGCAATTAAAGAGGTACCTGGAACTGCTCGGCCTCCCCTTTGTTGTCAACAACCAGCTGGTGCGGGGGCTGGACTACTACACCCGGACCGTCTTCGAGATTCAGCCCGAGGGGGGCGGCGCCCAGAGCACCCTGGCCGGCGGGGGGAGATACGACGACCTCATCGAGGAGCTGGGGGGCAAGCCGACCCCGGCCCTGGGCTTTGCCGCCGGCATGGAGCGGATAATACTCAATTTAAAGAAGCAGAAAATCGAAGCGCCGCCCCTGCCCCGGCCCCAGGTATTCATTGCCTATATCGGGGTGGCGGCTAAAGCCGAGGCGGTAAAGCTGGCCGCTGACTTAAGGCGGGGGGACATCGGGGTAATAGCGGCGCTGGGGGATAAGAGCCTGAAGGCACAGCTGAGGCAGGCCAATAACCTGGGCGTCAGCTACGCGGTGATTATCGGGGAGGAGGAGCTAAAGAGCGGCACGGTGATAGTGCGGGATATGACCAGCGCCGAGCAGAAAAGTGTGCCTGCCGGTAAGCTGCAGGGGGAGCTTGCTCAAATAGACAAGTAAGACAATTTTATTATCTCGTTTTCCCAAATCAAGGGGGAAGTAGTTTTAAGAGGGGGCTTTGCCCCCTCTTTTTTTATTCCTCCCCCTCCCTTGTAAGGGAGGGGGAAAGCGGGTTCCCTGGAAAATCGAAGATTTTTTAGGGTGCATAAAGGGGGTGGGTTGCTAAGATACTAAAACGAGCGCAAAAACTTCACTTCACGGCTAAATTATGCTATAATAGATACATATGGCTGCCTTGCTATCATCAGAAATCACCTACAGTTGGGTAGCCCCTTCTACATATAGAAGCTACCCGGGTCTCACCATCTCCTCTCTGACGGTTCCGCTCGGTTTCTGGCCTCACCACCGATAAGGGAGCAATGAACGATTATGCCAAAGGATAAGCCCTCAAAATCCAAGTCAGCAAAGAATAACAACGAGTACCTCGCCAAGGATATCCAGGTCCTGGAGGGGCGAGAGGCGGTGCGCCGCCGCCCCGGCATGTACATCGGCAGCACCGACCAGCGCGGCCTGCATCATCTGGTCTTCGAAATCACCTACAACTGCATCGACGAGGCCATGGCCGGCTGCTGTGACAACGTCTGGGTTACCTTCCACCAAGATAACAGCGTAACGGTAGTGGATAACGGGCGCGGTATCCCGGTGGATATTCACCCCACCACCAAGATAACCGCCCTGGAAACGGTGATGACCGTCCTGCACGCCGGGGCCAAGTTCGGCGGGCATACCTACCAGGTATCGGGCGGCCTGCACGGCGTGGGCGCCTCGGTGGTCAACGCCCTATCCGCCTGGCTCAAAGTGGACGTCAACCGCAACGGCAAGCAATATCATCAGGAATATGAGCAGGGCATTCCCCTGGGGCCGGTGAAGGTGGTCGGCAAAGCCAGCGGCACCGGCACCACCGTCGCCTTCCTGCCCGATGAGCAGATATTCGGTGAGGCCACATCCGATTTTAGCACCATCAGCGACCACCTGCGCGAGCTGGCCTACCTCAACAAGGGGCTGGAAATATCGGTTAAAGACGAGAGGAGGAACGAAGAAAAGACCTACTACTTCGAGGGGGGCATCACCGGATTCATCCGCCAGCTTAACCGCAACCGGGTGGTGCGCCACCGCCATCCTATTTATATCTCCAATGCCGACAACCCGGCCAACGGCACCATCGTCGAGGCGGCAATTCAGTATAACGACGGCTTCTCCGAGTCTTCATTCAGCTTTGCCAACTGCGTTAATACCGTCGACGGCGGCACCCACCTCACCGGCTTCCGCTCAGCGCTGACCCGCGTCCTCAACGACTACGCCCGCAAGAACAAGTTTATTAAAGAGGACGAGCCTAATTTAATCGGGGAGGACGTCAGGGAGGGGCTTACCGCCGTTATCAGCGTCAAGCTGGCCGAGGCCCAGTTCGAGGGGCAGACTAAAGGCAAGCTGGGCAACCCGGAGGTAAAGAGCCATGTGGAGAGCGCCGTGGGGGAGGGATTGTCCCTCTACCTCGAAGAGCACCCCGACGACGCCAGAAGAATCGTGGAGAAGTGCCTCCTCGCCGCCAAGGGGAGAGAAGCCGCCCGCAAGGCCAGAGACCTTATCGTTAAGAGGGGCAGTCTGGAAGCAGCCACCCTGCCCGGCAAACTGGCCGACTGCTCGGAGAGAGACCCTTCCCACAGCGAACTGTACCTGGTGGAGGGTCCTTCCGCCGGCGGCTCGGCTAAAGAGGGGCGTAACCGCCGCTTTCAGGCCATCCTGCCGCTGAGGGGTAAAATACTCAACGTGGAAAAGGCCTCGCTGGACAAGATGCTGTCCCACGAGGAAATCCGGGCTATCAT
>JAUWGI010000080.1 GCA_030606505.1 Deltaproteobacteria bacterium | reverse complement strand
TCGGAGGCTTCGGTCACCTTGCCGAACTTGGACTCGTATTTTTCCATGTTGGCCTTAAGCGCCGAAAGCATTCTTTTGGTATGACCCGGGCTGAGAACAACCCGTGCCGTCACCGAACCGATGGGCGGCGTTATCATCATGAAGTCCAGGATAAACTCTTCTCTGGTATGGGTGATGACCATATTATTGGAATACACGCCGCCTCTGAGGTTTTCCGGAAATGAGACCTTTACCTCCTGCTGAGCTGGTTTTTCCGCCATTTTGCTCCTCCCCGCCGTATTTAGTTTTCAGGCTATTTTTAGCACTTGGTATAGCCGCAGGATGGGCAGATAAAGCACCCCTCCTGATAGACCAGCAGGTTGCCGCAGTCGGGGCACTGCCCGGCCAGGTTTATGGGTGGGTTGTTATTATCCGGTTGGTGTTCCTCCGCCTGGGGTGGGGTGGCTTCGCCGTTGATGTGCTTTTCCAGCACGCTGGCGATGGCATCGGCGCAAGAGAGTATTGACTTGCCCTCCTCCCAGGCAATGGAGGGGCAGCGTATGCCCTTTAGCTGCCTCACCACCGAGGCAACGTCTATCCCGGAGCGGAGCGCCAGTGTGAGAAGGCGGCAGGTGGCTTCGAGCTGGGCCGAGGCGCAGCCGCCGGATTTGCCCAGGGTGGCGAAGACCTCAAAGATGCCTTTATCGTCGTAGGCCACGGTGATATAGAGCGAGCCGCAGCCGGTTTTGACCCGGGCAACAGTCCCCTTGGTTTCGGTGGGTCTTTTCCGCGGCGTCAGTGTCGTGGTTTCTGCCTCCCCGTTCTCCTCGCCGCCGGTGACCAGCACCTGGGAGTCGCGGCTCCGGTCGCGGTAGATGGTTATCCCCTTAAGCCCCAGCTCGTAGGACATTGTGTAGACATTGGTGATGTCCTCTCTGGTGGCCTCCCTGGGGAAGTTGACCGTCTTGGAGACGGCGTTATCGGTGGACTGCTGGAAGGCGGCCTGCATCCGGACGTGCCACTCCGGGGTTATCTCATGGGCGGTAACGAATACCCGCTTGACATCGTCCGGGATGCCGTCTATATCGTGGAGCTTGAACCCAGAGGCCAACCGCTTCATAAGCTCCTCGGAGTAGAAGCCCCCGTCCCTGGCTACTTTCTCGAAGTAGGGGTTTCCCTCAACCAGCTGGGCGCCGTCGAGGATATTGCGGGTGTAGCTCAGGGCGAAGAGGGGTTCGATGCCGCTGGAGCAGCTGGAGATTATGCTCAGGGTGCCGGTGGGGGCGATGGTGGTGCAGGAGGCGTTGCGCATCTTAGGGCCGCCGGGCACGTCGTAGATGCTGCCGGCAAAGGCGGGAAAGGCGCCCCGTTCTTCGGCTAATTCCGCCGAGGCTTTATCGGCCTCGTCGTGGACGAAGCGCATGACCTCGGTGCCCACTTTGAGCGCCTCCTCCGAGTTATAGGGGATGCCCAGCCTGATGAGCATGTCGGCAAAGCCCATCACCCCCAGCCCGATCTTCCTCGCTTTCTTGGTCATCTCCTCTATCTGGGGGAGGGGGAATTTATTGGCATCAATGACATTATCCAGGAACCTGACCGTTGTCCTGACCGTCTCCGCCATCTTGGGATAGTCAATCTCAAATGTGCCGTTGTCGGTTTTGAGCATCCGGGCCAGGTTGATTGAGCCCAGGTTGCAGGACTCGTAGGGGAGCAGGGGCTGCTCGCCGCAGGGGTTGGTGGACTCAATCTTGCCCAGATTTGGGGTGGGGTTATCCTTATTTATCCGGTCGATAAAGACGATGCCGGGGTCGCCGGTCTTCCAGGCCATATCCACGATTTCATCAAAGACCTTTTTGGCGTTGAGCTTATCTACCACTTTTTTGGTGCGGGGGTTTATCAGGTCGTAGTCCGTGCCCGCCTTGACCGCTTCCATGAACTCTTTGGTTACCGCCACCGAGATATTAAAGTTGGTCAGCTTTCTGGGGTTCTCCTTGGCGGTGATGAACCTCATGATATCGGGGTGGTCAACGCTTAAGATGCCCATATTTGCCCCCCGCCTTGTCCCCCCCTGCTTGGTGACGTCGGTGGTGGTGTCGAATACTTCCATAAAGGAGACCGGGCCGCTGGCTACCCCCGAGGTGGACTTGACATAATCGCCCTCCGGTCTTAAGTTGCTGAAGGAGAAGCCGGTGCCGCCGCCGCTCTTGTGGATGAGGGCGGTGTACTTTACCGCGTCAAAGATGGAGCCCATTGAGTCGCCGACGGGAATGACAAAGCAGGCCGAAAGCTGCCCCAGCTCCCGCCCGGCATTCATCAGGGTAGGGGAGTTGGGCAGGAACTCCAGGTTGGCCATCAGCCGGTAGAATTCGTCTTCCCTGGCCTTGACATCCGCCTTGGGGTCATAGATAAGCTCGGCGGCGGCGATGGCCTGGGCCACGCGGTGGAACATCTCCTCTGGGGTTTCCACAACCTGCCCCTGCTTATCCTTCTTTAAGTACCTTTTTTCTAAAACACGGAGAGCATTTTCGCTGAGACTGGCACCCGATGCGGGCTTTAACTTGGGTCTGACGGCGGCAGTTGGTTCCATCATCTCGGGCTTGACCTCCTCTCGCTGGACTGGCTTCTCGGCCTCTAAGATTTCCATTACCATAGCCTGGATTTCGGTATCGGTGGGCAGGGGTTTGGGTCGGTGGGGCACCAGGTTTTCCATCCCCGGGAAGGGCTGCTCCACCAGCTCCGCCACCGCCGGCAACGGCGTATGTTCCAGGCGCTCAATCACCCGGGCCGCCAGCCGCTCTACCTGTTTTCTATCCGACATGCCTATGGACTCGGCGATGGCGAAGATAGTCCGGGCAATCCGGGTGTGGTTTACCTCGGCTTTGTTGGCCGGTTGATTATTGGGGCTCATCGGCCACTCCTTGTCTTAGCTCTGCCCCTCCGCCCACCCTTAAGTGCCTCGGCTAATTCCTCGGCGGGCAGCAGGGGCAGTTGACCGGGCAGGGGAGAGATTTCGGTGCCGGCATTGAGCAGGGTATCTACCTCCCGTTTCATGGTGGTGATATCGGTAAAGTCCCGGTAGACACTGGCGAAGCGGATATAGGCAATATGGTCTAAGCCCTTTAGCCGTTCCATGACCATATCGCCGATGGCGGCGCCGGGTACTTCTGCCTTGCCCTGGCGGTAAAGCTCGGCTTCAATATCATCGGCCAGCTTATCCACGGTGCCGGTGGGGAGGGGGCGCTTTTCGCAGGCCTTACGGATACCGGTGAGCAGCTTGGCGCTGTCAAATTCTTCCCTGCGGCCATCCTTTTTAATGACGAAGAGGCTGCCGGGGTGCAGCCGTTCGTAGGTGGTGAAGCGGGCGCCGCACTTCAGGCACTGGCGCCGGCGGCGTATCCCCTCGCCGGCATCTCTCGAGTCGATAACCTTGCAGTCGTTATAATCACAATAAGGACAGTTCATGGCAAATACTACATTATGTTGTGGGTAAGAATAAAAATACCACAATATATAGTGTTTGTCAATAGTTTTTACCTCCTATTTTGGGCCAAATTTTGCAGGGATTTTAAGAGGGATATTGTCCCCACCCCATTTTTAAAAGTTGTATTATTTCCCACCCTCCCGCCCTCATAAGCTACGCCTTTAAAATTCTCTTGAATAGGGGGATGAAGAATAAAAAAGTTGATGAGAGGTTAAAGCCTCCTTTTTCCCCGCCCCTTTTTAGCGGTTGTATTATTTCCCACCCTCCCGCCCTCATAAGCTTTTTCCCCAAAAAAACTTCGTTTTTTCGGGGGCCCCGGTTGCGCTTCTAAAACTTTCTTCCCCGCCCCGTGTTTGACGGTTCTCTTTCTTCCCACCCTCCCACCCTCAGAGGTATAGCCTCTAAAACTTGCTCACCCCCCAGAAGGGAAAGTTAAAGGGAGGTGAAACCTCTGAGGGATAATCCCTCCTTCTTCGGTGGGGGGAAAGGGGTAGGGAATTTATTACTCGTTTGGGGGTGGGGTAAAAAAGGAAGTTTAAGAGGGGCGAAGCCCCTCTTCAGAAAAAAATCTTCCCCCTCTCCAAGAGTGGAGAGGGGGATTAAGGGGGTGAGGTTGATAGAAAGCAAAAAGGCTGCAGAGCATAGAGCACTACAGCCTTAAAGTCTGGGCTCCGTCTGATATATTAATATATTATAAAATTAATCTATTTTCAGGGCACCCCGGGCTTGGACTTAATCAGCTTGGTTGACTGCGTTACCGATTGGCGCCGATGGCTAAACATGGGACGGCGCAGGAAAGCCGGCATATCCAG
>JAUWGI010000105.1 GCA_030606505.1 Deltaproteobacteria bacterium | reverse complement strand
GCCTTCGTGCCGGTAGTGATGATTTTTGCCGTGGTGCCCTTTCAGGGTGGGGCCATACTGGCTGACCTCAATATCGGAATTTTATATATCGTGGCTATCAGCTCGGTGACGGCGGTGGGCATCTTCATGGCGGGGTGGAGCTCCAACAACAAATATTCTACGCTGGGCGCTATGCGCCAGGTAGCCTCGGTGGTCAGCTATGAGATACCGGTGGTCTTATCCGTGGTCGGCGTGATTCTGCTGGCCGGCTCGCTCTCCATGCAGCAGATAGTGGCGGCTCAGGATATCCCCTTCATCCTGCTGCAGCCGCTGGGCTTTCTCCTCTTTTTTATTGGCGCTCTGGCCGAAATTAACCGCGCCCCCTTCGACCTCGCCGAGGCTGACTCCGAGATTGTGGCCGGCTTTCTCACCGAGTACTCGGGGATGAAATTCGGCTTACTCTTTCTGGCGGAGTACGGCGAGGCGCTGGCAATCTCGGCCATCGTTACCACCCTTTTCCTGGGCGGCTGGCGAGGCCCGGTGCTGCCCCCCTTTCTCTGGTTCCTGGTCAAGGTCGGCATAGTCTTCTTCGTTATCGTCTGGGTAAGGACCACCGTGCCCCGTCTCCGCATTGACCAGCTGATGGCGCTGGCCTGGAAGTTCCTCTTCCCGCTGGCGCTGCTAAATCTGCTCATCACCGCCGCCGAGATTTTATTCCTGCCGGCGGTTTCACTCTGGGTTTTGGTCCCGATTAACTTCGCCGTGATGATAGTTCTGGTGCTGATTTGGTCCAAATTCTTTAAGTTAGGCTGGGGTAAAGTTGAAGTTTGAACATTACGGACTAGGTATCGCCAAGGGCTTAACGGTGACGATAAGGCACCTGCTGCGGCGTCCGGTCACCACCCAGTATCCGGAGCAGCGGCTTAACGTCTCGCGCCGCACTCGGGGCAACGAGCTTATCTGGGATAAAGATAAGTGCACCGGCTGCGGCACCTGCGCCAAGGCCTGCCACATCGGTGCCATTCACATTACCACCTCGACCAATCTGGTGGACAATAAGTACGAAGTCCAGAAATATGAGGTCGATACCGGCTACTGCATCTTCTGCGGCCTCTGCGTCGAGGCCTGCCCCTTCGAGGCTCTGTTCTTGAGCTACGACTACGAGCGGGCGCAGTACCGCCGCGGCGACCTGGTTCAGACCAAGGAAACGATGATGGAGACGCCGGAAAGAAAGGTCAGCGGCTACTTCTATCCCAAGCGCGCTGCCAAACTGCCCAAGCAGAGTTTGCTGGTGGACAATGACAGGGGGGAAAGGTAGTGGGTGCTAGCGTTGCCTTCTGGGTATTAGCCTCAATCGTGGTGCTGGCGGCGCTGGCGGTGGTGCTGCTGCGCGATGTCTTTAGGGCCGCCCTGTCCCTGATTCTCTGCTTCCTGACGGTGGCCGGCCTCTATCTCACCTTGAGCGCCGACTTTCTGGCGGCGGTGCAGATTTTAATCTATGTCGGCGCCATATCGGTATTGATTATTTTGGCTATAATGCTGACCAGGGAAGTCCAGCGGGGCAGCCCCTCCAATCGTTTCCGCCTCCCCGCCTTCTTTGTCGCTGTATTGTTCTTTGCCGGCATCGGCTACGCCATGCTCAACACCCCCTGGCAGATATCATCAACCCCGCCCCTGGAGCCGACCACCCCGGCCATCGCCGGCCTGCTCTTCGGCCAGGGCGGCTTTATCCTGCCGGTGGAGATTGCCCCGCTTTTACTGCTGGCGGCAATCCTGGGAGCTATCGTTCTGGTGAGGGAGAAGTAAACATGGTAGGCCTGGAGCACTATTTAATACTATCGGCGGTACTGTTCTCCATCGGGCTTTACGGCGCCCTGGCCAAGCGCAACGCCATCGTCATCCTGATGTGCATCGAACTCATGCTCAATGCGGTCAATATCGCCATGGTGGGTTTCTCCCGCTATATCGTGCCCCTGATGCTGACCGGGCAGGTGTTCGCAATTTTCATTATGGTGGTGGCGGCGGCCGAGGTCGCCGTCGGGCTGGCCATAATTATTGCTATCTATCGTCACCGCGAGACCATAGACGCCACCAAAATCGACCTGATGAAATGGTAAAGGAGGAAACTATGGACAAGGGTACAGGGGGCGCGCTGGCTGGATCAATCTGGTTCGTGGGCTGGCTGTTCACCATCGGCTTCGCCAACCTGGTCTGGTGGAAAATCATACTGGGCATCGCCGTCTGGCCCTTCTATCTCGGCGACGCCGTACTGGCACAACTTTAGGCCAGTCTGAAGGATTAAATTGAATAGAGCAAAGGGAGGTCTGGAGGGGTGAAACCCCTCTCCAGAAAAAAAGCCCTCCCCCTCCCTTACAAGGGAGGGGGACACAGGGGGAGGGTTGGCAGGTAGATAAATGGGGTTAGGTGATAAAGAGTATAGGAGACCCAAATGTGGGTAGAAGTTAAAAAAGCGCATAGCCTGATGATGGCCGAGATGTGGAAGGAGCTCTTTGAGGGCGAAGGCATACCGACCCGCCTTCTCCCCGCCGCCGGCGAGCCGGTGGACCGGGAGATGGCCACTTACGCCGTCCTGGTGCCGCAGGATAAGGAGCACATCATACAGGAGGTCTTGAGGAAGCTGTAATGCCGAGTGAACTGGTCTGGCTTATATTCTTATTGCCCCTGTTCTCCTTTGTTATAATATCGCTGTTTTTCAGGCCCTTCCTCAACCACCAGCCCAAGCTGGGGGGTTATATCACCATCGCCGCCCTGCTCGGCTCGCTGGGTCTGTCAATCTGGGCACTGATGGAGGTGATGGCTGCCCCCGGCCACGCGATACCCATCCCCGATATCAACTGGGTGGTCATCGAAGGCGGGTTGACCATTCACCTGGGGCTGATAATGGACTCGCTGACGGCGGTGATGCTGCTGGTAGTTATTATAGTCAGCCTGATGGTGCAGATTTACTCGCAGGGCTATATGCGCGGCGACCCCGGCTATCACCGCTATTATGCTTTTATGTCGCTCTTTACCGCCTCGATGCTGGGGCTGGTTTTAGCCGATAACCTCCTCTTCGTCTACGTCTTCTGGGAGATGGTCGGCTTGTGCTCCTATCTTTTGATTGGCTTCTGGTTCCACCGCCCCGAGGCGGCTGACGCCGCCAAGAAGGCCTTTATCGTTACCCGCTTGGGCGACTTCGGTTTCCTGGCGGCAATTTTGCTTTTGTATTTCAACACCGGCACCTTTGATATCGGCCAGCTTCACTCGCTGGCCATAGCCGGGACTCTGGGTGGTACCGTTTTAACCTGGGCGGCCATTGGCATCTTCG
>JAUWGI010000040.1 GCA_030606505.1 Deltaproteobacteria bacterium | reverse complement strand
GGTATCCCCAGCTCCACAATGTCAGCGCCGCTATCGGCAAGGAGAGGGACTACCTTTAAAGTAGCTTCAACGGAGGGGTAGCCTACGGTAACATAGGCGATGAGAGCTTTATGCCCCGGTTGGCTGAAGGCAGAAGCAATTTTGCTCATAGCTTCATCACCAGAACCTGGGCTACTATGTCCATATATTTATCGCCACGCCCGGAGAGGTTGACCACGATGGTTTGCTCCTTCTCCAGTGAGCCTGCTATTTTAGCCGCATGAAATATGGCGTGAGCTGGTTCCAGAGCCGGGACGATGCCCTCGGTCTTGCAGAGCAACTTAAAGCCCTCAAGGGCTTCCTGGTCAGTTACCGCCACATAAGTCACCCGCCCGCTGTCCTTTAGATAGCTGTGCTCAGGGCCGACGCCGGGATAATCCAGCCCGGCGGAGATGCTGTGCGTCTCTCTAATCTGACCATCTTTAGTCTGGAGGACATAGGATTTTGTCCCGTGGAGTACGCCGACTGTTCCCTCCATTAGCGGGGCGGCATGTTCGATAGTGTTAAGCCCCCTCCCCGCCGCCTCCACGCCGATGAGCTTGACCTCCTTATCGTTTAAAAAGGAGTAAAAGATACCGATGGCGTTACTGCCGCCGCCGACGCAGGCGATGATATAGTCGGGGAGGCAGCCGGATTTATCCAGAATCTGCTGCCTGGTTTCTTTACCGATTACCGACTGGAAGTCTCGTACCATCATGGGGTAGGGATAGGGGCCGACTACCGAGCCCAAGAGATAGTAGGTATCGGGGTTGGTTACCCAGTCTCTTATCGCCTCATTGATGGCGTCCTTCAGGGTGCGGCTGCCTCCATATACCGGTCTAACCTCGGCGCCCATCAGCCTCATGCGGAAAACATTAAGGGACTGGCGGTGCATATCCTCCTCACCCATGTAGACAATGCACTCCAGCCCCAGCATGGTGCAGACGGCAGCAGCCGCTACACCGTGTTGTCCAGCTCCGGTCTCGGCGATGATTCGGCGCTTTCCCATCCTCCGGGCGAGAAGGCCCTGCCCTAGAGCATTATTGATTTTATGGGCTCCGGTGTGAGCCAGGTCTTCCCGTTTGAGGAAAATCCGGGCGCCGCCGCTGTGCTCGGTCAGCCTTTCGGCCAAGTATAGCGGCGTTGGTCTCCCCGAATAGTCATGGGACAGTGCCTCAAACTCACTCCAGAAGGCTTTATCAGCCTTGGCTTCTTTATAAGCGATTACCAGTTCATCTAGGACGGGCATCAGCGTTTCAGGGACAAACTGCCCCCCGTAGTCTCCGAAGTATCCCCTTTCATCAGGTAGCATCATACCCCCCTATAAATAGCCTACTGCTGTGACTTAATATAAGAACTGAAATTACGTTTCATCTCGTCTATATGGTCGCCGCCAAATTTCTCCGTCATTGCCTGCCCCAGAGCCAGAGCCAGCATTGCCTCCGAGATAACTCCGGCGCGGGGGACAGCGCAGATATCCGACCTTTCCACCGTGGCCAGCGCCGCCTCGTGAGTGGTGATATCTACCGTTTTTGCCGGAGCCCCGAGGGTTGAGATGGGTTTATGGTAAACGCGGCAGACGATGTCTTCGCCGTTGCTCATGCCGCCCTCTATGCCACCCGTATTATTGGTCGGGCGGGTGAAGCGGCCACCCTTATGGGCAATCTGGTCCTGGAACTCGGAGCCGAACATCGCTGACCCGGCAATGGCTTTGCCTATCTCTACCGCCTTCACCGAGGGGATGCTCATCAGGGCTTGGGCTATCCTGCCGTCGAGACGGCGGTCATAGTGCATAACGCTTCCCAGGCCGACGGGAACGCCGGTGGCGATAACCTCCGCCACCCCGCCCAGGGTGTCTTTTTTGGCGCCAGCCTCTAAGATTGCCTTTTTCATTTTCTGTGAGGTTTCCCGGTCAATGCACCTTATATCGGGGTTGGTGTCAAAGACCGAGGCTACCTCTTCAAAACCAGAATAGCGGCGAGTTAGTCTTACCGGGCCTATCTGGATGGTGTGGCTGGCTATCCTGATACTGAATTCCAGCAGTAGTTGCCTTAAGACCGCCCCTGCCATAACTCTACCTGCCGTCTCTCTGGCACTGGCTCTCTCTGAGATATTCCTGATGTCGTCCTGTCCGTACTTCAAAGCACCAGCCAGGTCGGCGTGGCCGGGGCGGGGCCTGGTCACCTTAGCCGCTGGCTTTTCGGTCTCCTCAATGCTCATCTCATCCTGCCAGTTAGCAAAGTCCAGGTTCCTGACTATCAGCGTGATCGGGCTGCCCAGCGTCTTGCCGTAGCGGATACCGGAGAGGATTCCCACCTTATCCTCCTCAATTAGTCCCCGGCCACCACGGCCGGAATCGGAGTGCCGGCGTTTCAGGTCCTGGTCGATATCCTCGGCACGGACTCTAACCCCGGCGGGCATTCCCTCGATAATGGTTACGCAGGCCGGGCCGTGAGATTCACCGGCGGTCAAAATGCGTAGCATCTCTCCCTCCTTCCAAAGCCTGAGTTAGGGCGGACTCCATGGCCGGTAATGGAGCTTGGCGTCCGGTAAAGAGTTCAAATTGCCTGGCTGCCTGATAAAGCAGCATCTTGTAGCCATGGACAATGGCGCATCCCCTCTCTCTGGCTTCAATGAGCAGTCTGGTCTCTTTGGGATTATAGACAATATCAAAGACGGTGAGCCTGTCGTGCAGGAGTTCATCGGGGATGATTGTTTCGCTTGTCTTGGGCCACATTCCGACTGAGGTAGTATGTATCAGGATATCAGCCGAGGAGATTTCAGCCAGCCGCTCCAAGCTGCCGGAGTCCTCGGCGTTAACCTGCTTGGCCAGCTTTCTGGCTTTATCTTCCGTCCGGTTTAAGACCACCAGCTTAACCCCCTTTTTCTTAAGCCCTACGGCGATGGCTAGGGCACTGCCGCCACCGCCAATCAGTACCGCCTTTTTCCCCCTGAGCGCGGTCACTTCCTCTAGTGCCTTTAGTGCACCTTCACCGTCGGTGTTGTAGCCGGTTAACACACCGTCATCGTTAACGACAGTATTGACGGCGCCGATTGCCTCAGCCAGCGGGTCAATCCGGTCGAGGTATTTTATAGCGCTGGTCTTGTGAGGGATGGTAATACTTGCCCCCCGTATACCCAGCCCCCTTATGCCCTCTATTGCCTGCTTGATGTCGCTGACCTGGAATGAGACATAGGTGTAGTTGATTCCGAGTGCCTGATACCCGGCATTATGGATTAACGGGGAAAGCGAGTGCTCCACCGGGTCGCCGATAAGGCAACATATTTTGGTATTAGCGTCAATCATGGGTGAACCCCCGTATCGTTAGCAGGTTTATCACTAAGTCAGCTACTTCTTCCGGAGTTTTGTTTTCAGTGTTAATAGCCAAATCGGTGGCTTGCTGGTAGAGCGGTTTTCGCTCTTTAAGGGTGAGCTCCATATCCTCCCGCCGGCTCCTGCCCTCGCCCAGTGGCGGCCGGTCGGTATCTTCTCCAATACGGTTGACCAGGGTATCAACATCGGCTTGCAGCCAGACCATTACCCCCTTTTTCTTGAGCGTGGCGATGTTTTTCTCTCTGGTCACTACCCCGCCCCCGCTGGCATTGATAATATTATCTCGCCCGGCGACTTCGCCGGTTAGTTCTTCTTCTATATCCCTGAATTTTTCCCAGCCGTGCTTTTCCACAATCTCAGGGATGCTCATCCCCGCTTTCCGGGTAATTAGCCCGTCCATCTCAACGAGCTCTCTGCCCAGTTTCCGGGCTAAAATCTTACCTACCGTTGTTTTCCCCGAGCCTCTTATGCCAATAAGGACGATATTCATGATAGTTCCTCGATTTTCGCCCTTAAGCTTTCCAGGTCGGTAAAGAACCGGGGGTAGGACTTGGTAACCGCCTCAGCACCGTTGATGACGGAATCACTCTCGGCGAAAAGGGCGGCGATAGATAAACTCATCGCCATACGGTGGTCGTTGTGAGCTTCGAATTCAGCGCCCCATGGCTTTCCGCCATAGACTACCATGGCGTTATCGGTAACTTCGACTTTAATCCCCATCTTACCCAACTCGGCTGCCGTGTCGCTGAGGCGGTCGGTCTCCTTGAACCTGAGATGACCGATATTGGTTATTTCCGTTTTACCCCGGGCATAGGCGGCGACCACTGCCACCGTCTGGACAAGGTCGGGATAATCACCCATATCTATGGTAACACCTTTTATCTCGTCACGGCGGGAAACTGTCACTACATCTTTCTGGTATTCAACGGAACAGCCCATCTGTGACAGGATATTTAAAAGATATTTATCACCCTGTACGGAGTTAGTTTTTAGATTTTTTACCGTTACCGGCTTACCACCGATGGCGCCGGCGGCGAGAAAGTAGGCGGCGGAGGAGTAGTCCCCCTCTATCCGGTAGTGCTGTCCCTGGTATCTCTGGCCGCCTTTGACCAGGAACTCTTTATAATTGCGATTTACCGCCTCAACACCGAAGTCCCGCATAACATCGATGGTTATGTCTATGTAGGGTTTAGAACGGAGTTCATTAGCGACTTTGATTCTGAGCCCGTTCCCGGTATAGGGGGCAATCATGAGCAGGGCGCTGATGTGCTGTGAACTTACCCCGCCGGAGACGGTAACCTCTCCGCCAGTGAGCTTTCCCCCCTGAATTTCGACGGGTGGGTAGCCGTTGTTTTCCAGCGAGCGGGCTCTAGCCCCCAGGCTCTCCAGTGCCGAAAGCAAATCACCTATCGGGCGCTGGCGCAGTCGGCTATCGCCATCAAGGACAACCTTCGTTGGTGCTAAAGCCGCCAGCGGGGCAACCAGGCGGATAGTGCTCCCTGAGTCACCGGCAAAAATCCTCTCTCTACCGGGGGCGACCTTAATTTGACCGCCGGTGCCGGTAATCGTTAGCCGGTTGCCCTTGAGTTCAATATCGGTGCCCAGGGAGCGGCATGCATCAATGGTGTATAGGGTGTCATCCGACAGCAGGGGGTTCTCGATTAGGCTCTCCCCTGCCGCCAGCGAGGCCAGTATCACCGCCCGGTGGGTGTAGCTCTTGGAGGGTGGTGCTGAGACCTCTCCCGTCACCGATGATGGGGTTATTCTTAGTTTCACTTTTTCTTCTGGCTCCTGATATGCTCGACCAGGGCTTCAAGCCCCAGCAAATAACTCTTTGTTTTGAGGCCGCTAATCTGCTTGATGACTATGTCTGAAATAACCGATGTCCGGCGCCATTCCTCCCGGGCCTGGATGTCTGACAGGTGCACCTCAATTATGGGCAGTCCGGAATCGACTAGAGCGTCATGAAGGGAGTAACCGTAGTGGGTCAGGGCACCGGGATTAATCAGAATGCCATCGGCCCCCTTTGTTTTATCTTGGATGAAGTCGATGATGCTCCCCTCATGGTTGGACTGGAAGAAAACCAGCTCACAGCCCAGCGGCTTGCCTTTCTCGGTGAGCGCCTGCTCTATCGATTCCAGAGTATCGGTGCCGTAGTGCTCAGTCTCCCTTTGACCCAGCATATTTAGATTTGGGCCGTTAATTACCAGTATTCTCATCGGCATATCTCCATAAGGGCTTTTCTGACCACGTCCTCCGCCACCGGCTGGTTAGTTACCCCATTACCAATGCCTTTAAGTAACACCCAGCCGGTCTGCCCCCGGGTTGTTTTCTTGTCAAAGCGGGTGGCTGAAAGCAGGTCGTCGGGGTTTACCCCCTGACAGTATATAGGCAAGCCGAACTTTGATAGCAGGTTTTCGATGCTGGAGATGTTACCCTGGTCAAGCATGCCCACTTGCTCACTTATTCTAGCGGCGGCTGCCATCCCGATAGCCACCGCCTCACCGTGACTCAACGCTTGCATTTTGGTGGCGGCTTCCAGGGCGTGACCAATGGTATGACCGAAGTTCAGTATGGCCCGCTGGCCGGTACGCTCCGTCTCGTCCGCCTCTACGATGCCGGCTTTCAACTGGCAGCAACGCATAACAATATCCTGTAGTTCAGCCGTATTAAGCTCTTTTTCCTTCTTTTGGTCAAGTAGGCGGAATAGCTCCTCGTCCATAGCCAGACCATATTTTATTACCTCGGCCATGCCGTTTCGCATCTCGGCGGGGGGTAAAGACTTGATAAAGGAGACATCGCTGATAATGGCGCTCGGCTGATAGAAGCTGCCGACCATGTTCTTCTTGCCTTCGAAGTTGACTCCCACCTTGCCGCCGATACTGCTGTCCACCTGGGCGAGGAGGGTGGTGGGCAGTTGGATGTAATCAATCCCTCGGAGGTAGGTGGCGGCAAGATACCCGGCCACATCACCGACCACCCCTCCCCCCAGAGCACATATCAGCCCCTTGCGGTCTATATTATTCTCCAGCAGAAACCGGTAGCCGCGCTCCACTATGTTCAACGACTTGGCTCTCTCCCCCACGGGCAGGGTGAGCAGGGATAGCTTCTTGCCCGTTGCCTCCAGTAATGCGAGCACACTCTGCCCGTATAGTTTTTTGACGGTGGTGTCGGTTATCAGGGCGATGCCGAAATATACGCTAAAGTCAAAATAACCCTCAAGTCCGCTGAGGATACCGTCACCGACAATAATCGGATAGCGCTTAACTGTCTCCAGTTTAATGACGTGTCGGCCGTATTCTGCTGAATTTTCTTTTCTGGCCATCATTTGATTAAACTATTTATCTCCTTCATTAGTTCCCCGAACTGTTCCGGATAGAGGGATTGCATCCCGTCGGAGAGGGCGTGGGGCGGGTCGTGGTGCACCTCCACCAGCAGGCCGTCGGCACCGACGGCGATGGCTCCTTTTGATAGAGGAATGACATAGTCGCGTTTGCCGGCGGCATGGCTGGGGTCGACGATGATAGGCAGGGGGCTGGATTCCTTGATTGAAGGGATAGCGCTCAGGTCCAGGGTGTTCCTGGTGTTGTCGGAGAAAGTG
>JAUWGI010000131.1 GCA_030606505.1 Deltaproteobacteria bacterium | reverse complement strand
GCTGCTGATGGTCATGGTCTTCATCTGGTTCGAGCGGCGGGCGTTGGCGGTTATGCAGGCCCGCCTCGGGCCCAACCGCGCCGGCCCCTTTGGCCTTTTCCAGTCGGCGGCCGATGCCCTTAAATTGTTGATTAAGGAAGATATCGTTCCGGCTAAAGGTGATAAACTGGTTCACTGGCTGGCGCCGGTGGTGGCCTTCGTGCCGGTAGTGCTTATTTTCGCGGTAGTGCCCTTCTGGGGTGGGGCCATACTGGCCGACCTCAATATCGGAATTTTATATATCGTGGCCATCAGTTCGGTGACGGCGGTGGGCATCTTCATGGCCGGCTGGAGCTCCAATAACAAGTATTCCACGCTGGGCGCCATGCGCCAGGTGGCCTCGGTGGTCAGCTACGAGATACCGGTGGTCTTATCCGTGGTCGGCGTGGTGCTGCTGGCCGGCTCGCTCTCCATGCAGCAGATAGTGGCGGCCCAGGATATCCCCTTCATCCTGCTGCAGCCGCTGGGCTTTCTGCTCTTCTTCTGCGGCGCCCTGGCCGAAATCAACCGCGCCCCCTTTGACCTCACCGAGGCCGACTCCGAGATTGTGGCCGGTTTCTTCACCGAATATTCCGGGATGAAGTTCGGCCTGCTCTTTCTGGCGGAATACGGCGAGGCGCTGGCAATCTCAGCCATCGTCACCACCCTCTTCCTGGGCGGCTGGCGAGGCCCGCTGCTGCCCCCCTTTCTCTGGTTCCTGCTCAAGGTCGGGCTGGTCTTCTTCGTTATCGTCTGGATAAGGGCCACCGTGCCCCGTCTCCGCATTGACCAGCTGATGGCGCTGGCCTGGAAGTTCCTCTTCCCGCTGGCGCTGCTCAATCTGCTTATCACCGCCGCCGAGATTTTATTCTGGCCGGCGGTCTCGCTCTGGGTATTCGTCCCGATTAACTTCGCCGTGATGATAATTCTGGTGCTTTTGTGGTCAAAATTCTCTAAGTTAGGCTGGGGTAAAGTTGAAGTTTGAACGTTACGGAATAGGTATCGCCAAGGGCTTATCGGTGACGATAAGGCACCTGCTCAGGCGCCCGATAACCACCCAGTACCCCGAGCAGCGGCTGAACGTCTCACGCCGCATTCGGGGCAACGAGCTTATCTGGAATAAAGATAAGTGCACCGGCTGCGGCACCTGCGCCAAGGCCTGCCACATCGGCGCCATTCACATCAGCACCTCGACCAACCTGGTGGACAACAAGTATGAAGTCCAGAAATATGAGGTCGATACCGGCTACTGCATCTTCTGCGGCCTCTGCGTCGAGGCCTGCCCGTTTGAAGCTTTATTTTTGAGCTACGACTACGAATGCGCCCGGTACCGCCGCAATGACCTGTTTCAGGACAGGGAAAAGATGGTGGAGACGTCGGAGCGAAAGGTCAGCGGCTATTTCTATCCCGGGCGCGCCGCCAAACTGCCCAGGCAGAGTTTGCTGGTGGATAACGACAGGGGGAAAAGGTAGTGGAAACCAGCGTTGCCTTCTGGGTTTTAGCCTCGATAGCGGTGCTGGCGGCGCTGGCCGTCGTCCTGGTGCGCGATGTTTTCCGCGCCGCCCTGTCCCTGATTCTCTGCTTCCTGGTGGTGGCCGGGCTCTATATCACCTTAAGCGCCGACTTCCTGGCGGCGGTGCAGATTCTGGTCTACGTCGGCGCCATATCGGTATTGATTATTTTAGCCATTATGCTCACCAGAGAAGTCCAGCGGGGCAGCCCGTCCAACCGTTTCCGCCTCCCCGCCTTCTTTGTCGCGGTATTATTCTTTGCCGGGATAGGTTACGCCATGCTCAACACCCCCTGGCAAATATCATCAACCCCGCCCCTGGAGCCGACCACCCCGGCCATCGCCGGCCTGCTCTTCGGCGAGGGCGGCTTTATCCTGCCTGTAGAGATTGCCCCGCTTCTTTTGCTGGCGGCAATTATAGGGGCTATCGTTCTGGTGAGGGAGAAGTAGCTATGGTAGGCCTGGAGCACTATTTAATACTATCGGCGGTGCTGTTCTCCATCGGGCTCTACGGCGCGCTGGCCAAGCGCAACGCCATTATTATCCTGATGTCGATAGAATTAATGCTCAATGCGGTCAATATCGCCATGGTGGCCTTCTCCCGCTATATCGTGCCCCTGATGCTGACCGGGCAGGTGTTCGCAATTTTCATTATGGTGGTGGCGGCGGCCGAGGTCGCCGTCGGACTGGCCATCATTATCGCTATCTATCGTCACCGCGAGACCATAGACGCCACCAAGATAGATTTAATGAAATGGTAAAGGAGGCAAGACTATGAACAAGAATGCGGGGAGTGCACTGGGCGGAATAATCTGGTTTGTGGGCTGGCTGTTTACCATCGGCTTCGCCAACCTGGTCTGGTGGAAGATTATCCTGGGCATCGTCGTCTGGCCCTTCTATCTCGGCGACGCCGTACTGGCGCAACTTTAGGTTTACAGGGTGTCCGAGAGGGGCGAAGCCCAAAAAACAAAATAGGGAGTTTAAGAGGGACGGAGTCCCTCTCCAGAAA
>JAUWGI010000006.1 GCA_030606505.1 Deltaproteobacteria bacterium | reverse complement strand
TTTCCCGTTAACTTATAACATAAACCGCGCCCCAAATAAAAGGGCTAGGCGGGGGGTTTTTGCCGCCATACATAAATTACCCGCTGAATAATCGTAACCAGGCTGAATACCACGATAATGGCCAGGGCAATAAGCAGAGCGGGGGCAAAGTAGCTCAACAACAGGCCTAACGCCAGTATCACTACCCTTTCCGCCCGGGTGAATATTCCCACCTTGCACTCCAGGCCCTGTGCTTCCGCCCTGGCTCTGATATAGCTCACCAGCTGGGAAGTAATCAGGGCGGCGCCGACCAGTAAAACCCCCAGCAGTGATTGCTGGATGGCATACACGGCCATAATAGCCAGCAGTATTACCCCCTCCGACAGACGGTCGAGGGTGGCATCGAGAACAGCGCCGAAGGGGGTAACCTTTTTAATATGGCGAGCCAGTGCCCCGTCCAGAATATCAAAGAAGCCAGCCACCAGCACCACAATGCCCGCGGCCAGGGGATATCCGGTGACAACCAGCGCCGCCGCCCCCAGAGCCAGGATAAAGCCAGACCAGCTCAGGGCATTGGGGGTTACCGGTGTCCTGGCTAAAACCCGTACCAGCGGCTCGGTAAACCGGGAGGCCATGGAGCTACGGAATTGGGGTAGATTCTCTTGGGATGGCGATTTTGGTGTAACTTTACTAACCGAACTACTCCCACTTTTGCTTAAACTGAAACAGCTGTTGTTTTAGATTCGGGAAACTTTTTATTCCAGGGCGGCTCTCTTAAGACCCTGACATAGTAATCGAAAACCCTTTGGGAAATACGCTCCCAGCTATGCTCCAGGGCCTTAATCCTCCCCTTGGCGCCCATCTCCTTCCGGAGCGCCTCATCATTGAGGAGAGAAATCAGAGCCTGGGCCAATTTATTCTTATCTGCCGGCGGCACCAGCAGCCCGTCAACACCGTGGCTTATCACGCTGGCATAACCCTCTATATTTGAAGCGACGATCGGTTTACTCATAGCCATGGCCTCAAGCAGGATGATACCAAAGCTCTCCGAGCCGATGGCCGGGGCGCAAAAGACGTCAGCGGTCTGGTAGTAACGGGGCAACTCATCATAGCTGACCAGGCCAACAAAGACAACATCCTTGAGACCGCTCCTGGCCACGTATCTCTCATATTTGCGCCGCAGCCTGGTGCCAGGGCCAACGATAATAAGCCGGGAATCGGGAATCTCCTCTTTGACCTGCTTGAAGGCTTCCAGCAGGTAGTTTAAGCCTTTTCTCTTCTCCAGACGGCTGACAAAGAGGATATTGAGCTTCCCATCTTTGAACTCTTCAATAGGAGCTACATCAGGAGAGAAATGCCCTACATCCACCCCGTTGGGGATAATATTATAGTAGCCGGGGAAGTTTGCGCTGGCGAACTCCATGGCCGGCTTGGAAACGGCAATCTTGCCGTCAAGCTTGCGGAACCACCGCCGCAGAATCCACCTGCCTATAGGCCGGGCGAAATTGTACCCCGGTTTGCCATAAGAAGCATGAAAGGTGCCTACGTTAGCCGTCTTTGATAAGCGGAGAATCGAGGTGCATAACATGGGCATTAAAGGTTCGTGAAAGTGAATAATGTCAAACTTCTCCCGTTCCAGGACAGCCCTTATCTTGGGGGCTAACCAGATTGAGATGGTAACCCGGGCAATGGAACCACTGGAGGGAATGGGGCGGGGTCTGCCTATCGGGATAAACCGGTCGCCAAAGTCGGGGACAGCCCGGGAGGCGGGAGCAATAACCTTGACCTCATGCCCCATCCGGGTAAAGTAGTGCTCCAGACAGGAAATATGCAGAACAACACCGCCGGGATGGGCGAAATCATACGGAGAGACTAATGCTATCTTCACCGTAGCCGCCTAAAACCTCCGTGGAAAATCAATCAAACGGGTGCACTCGCTACAGGCTGATTGGCGGTAATAAACTCTTCCACCATCTGGTGAGCCTGGTCATCGGTATACTGAACCGGTGGCGATTTCATAAAGTAAGATGAGGGAGCCTCCAGCGCTCCTTTAAGCCTACGGTCCAGGGCGAGCTTGCAGCACCTTATAGCATCAATAACCACCCCGGCTGAGTTAGGGCTGTCCCACACCTCAAGTTTCAGCTCCAGGTTGAGGGGAACATCGCCAAACGTTCTTCCCTCCATCCGGATATGGCAGAACTTGCGGTCCTGCAGCCAGGGGACATAATCGCTGGGGCCGACGTGAATATTATCCGGGTCAAGCTGGTAATCAAGCTGGGAGGTGACCGAGTTGGTCTTGGATATCTTCTTGGACTCCAGCCGCGCCCTCTCCAGCATATTATAAAAGTCAGTGTTGCCGCCAAAGTTCAACTGATAGGTCCGTTCCAGCTTTACGCCGCGGTCCCTGAATAAGCGGGTGAGGACACGGTGGGCAATGGTCGCCCCCACCTGTGATTTGATATCATCGCCAATAACCGGCAGCCCTTTCTGCTCGAAGCGCCGCTGCCAGTACTTCTCCCGGGCAATGAAAACCGGGATGCAGTTGATAAGGCCACAGCCGGCACTCAGTATCTGCTCAACATACCACTTGGTGGCCTCTTCGCTGCCCACCGGCAGGTAGTTAATCACCACGTCGGTCTTGGTGTCTTTAAGGATTTTAACGATATCGGCGGTGGGACCCGGTGCCTTCTCTATTATCTGCGATAGATAGAAGCCCAGACCGTCGTGGGTCATGCCACGCTGAACCTTAACCCCGGTGGCGGGCACCTCGCCGAACTTGAAGGTGTTGTTGGGTGAGGTAAAAATAGCCTGAGCTATGTCCTTGCCTACTTTGTTCTTATCGATATCAAAGGCAGCCACGAAGTTGATATCACTGATATGATACCCGCCGAGATTAACATGCATCAGCCCGGGAACAAATTCGTTCTCTTTGGCTTTCTTATAGTAGTGAACTCCCTGAACCAACGAGGAGGCGCAGTTGCCCACCCCGATTATGGCTACATTTACCTTGCCCAAAGTTTAATTGCCTCCCTTTCCACAGTAGAACCTATAACCAAATAATATCCTTAAGGAGAATAATATTGTCAGAACTTACTAATCAAGCACTCTCCCCTTGCCGCCGCAAGCGGGAACCGTACTCCGGTACTCATACTAAAGAGGATTTGCTTTAACCTCGTCTAGAGCTTAAGGCGATTAGCTTTGGCCAATCCTGAATACTTTGGTCCCACACCCCGGGCAAACCCCCTGTGTGGCCGGCCGGCCATTCTTAAGGGTAACCCGCTGGGGATTCTTTATATCTACCTTCTTGCGACACTTAAAACAATAAGCCTGAGGCACTGGGTTCACCTCCTTCTTGGCATCCGTTGCAATATACCCCTATTATAGGCAGGCTGTCAAGCCCTGCTGAAGACCTTCCCCGGTCGCCAGTGCCCCTTTTCCCGATTGAACTGGAGCACTCCCAGGAAACGACCGTCACCGTTATAGACACGGCAGTGATTGCCCGCTGCCGGCTTAAGTCTATCACCAGGCAACTCCACGGGGCGCCCGTTCTTGATATCTGCCTCGGCGGCATCGTCAACCACCACCGCTGCCCAGTCCTGAAAGACAATGTCTATGGGATAAATAAACCGATGCCAGTAGCCGTGGTGAAAGCCATCCTCAAGCTGGGGCACTGAAACAGCGTCTTTAAGGTTAAAGCAGCCATACTTCAGGCGGACCAGGCTCTTGAGGTGAGCGCCGCAGCCCAGAAGCTGACCCAGGTCATGAGCCAGCGAGCGGATATAGGTGCCCTTGCCGCACTCTACCTCGATAGTGGCTACCGGCGGCTGCCAACGCTTGAGTTCCAGGCGGTAAACCTGCGCCGGACGGCTTTTCCTCTCCACCTCAATGCCAGCGCGCGCCAGCTCATAAAGCGGCTTGCCGCCGTGCTTTACCGCACTGTACATCGGGGGTATTTGCTGTATCAGACCGCGAAATGAGCCCAGCGCCGACAGTAGCTGCTTACGGCTGACACCGGAGGGATCTCCAGTAGCGGTGACGTTGCCGGTGGCGTCATAGCTATCAGTGGTCACGCCGAGTTCAACCTGAGCCTTATAGACCTTGGCGGTATCGTGCAAAAAGGGGACAACCCGGCTCCCCTGCCCCATGCAGACGGGTAAAACGCCGGTGGCAGCCGGGTCCAGGGTGCCGGCATGTCCCACACGCTTTACCCCGCTCAACCGCTTAACAAGAGAGACAATGCTGAAGGAGGTTCTGCCCCAGGGTTTATTAATATTGAGGATGCCGTCCACGCTAGTCACTGGGCTCTTCCGGGGGGTGTTCGGCGCTGATTTTATCCATCAGCTGCAGCAGGTGGTCTCCCCGCTCGATAGAATCATCCCACTCAAAGCTAAGCTCGGGGATACGGCGCAGTCTGATGCGCTTGGCCAGCTGGTTGCGCAGGAAGTTGGAGGCAGCCCCGAGCCCACTCATCATCGTCTTTTTTTCCTCTTCGCCGACCATACAACTGACGAATACCTTGGCGTACTTCAGGTCAGCGGAGAGAGAAACCTCAGTCACGACCACTAACTGATTGATTCGGGGGTCTTTGACCTCGCTCTGAAGTAATCCGCTAATCTCGTGGCGCATGAGACTACTTACCCGCTCGATACGATGCGACATATCATTAGTCCCTTAGCCTAGGCTTTCTCTTTGCGGAAGAACTCCAGGGTATCACCAACCTCAAAGGCTTCAAAGTCCTTGATACCTACCCCGCACTCGTAGCCGGCGGCTACTTCATTAACATCGTCTTTGAAACGCCTGAGGCTTTCAATCACCGATTCGTGCAAAACCTTATCCCCACGCCGCACCCTGACCGAGGCGCCGCGGCTTATCTTACCCTCGGTAACCATAAGGCCAGCTATCTTCTTCTTCTTGCCACTGGAGAAAATAGCCCTTATCTCAGCCCTGGCCTCGATAACATCAATATAATGGGGCTCCAGCATGCCCTTGAGCGCCTTATCAACATCATCCACCAGGTTGTAAATCACGTCATAGATATGGATATCAACCCCTTCCGCATCAGCCATCCGCCGCGCCCCGGCTTCAACACCGGTGCCGAAGCCAATAATAAGCCCTTTAGAAGCAATGGCCAGCATAACATCGCTCTCGGTAATATTGCCGCTGCCGCTGTGGATAATTCTAACCTTAACCTCGTCGGCTGACAGCCGCTCCAGGGAAGCGGTTATCGGCTCTAAGCTGCCCTGAACATCAACCTTGAGAACGACATCGAGCTCTTTCACCTGACCAGCGCTTATCTGGTCGTAGAGGTTGTCCAGACTCACCACCCCGGCGTGTTTCTCCTGCTGGTGCTTCTGGATGAGCGCCCGCGCCGGTTGCTCGCCGGCTACCACGTTAAGGATATCACCAACCTGAGGCACACTGTCTAAGCCCAGAATCTCTGCCGGCGTGGACGGTTCGGCTCGCCGCACCCGCTTACCCAAATCATTGAACATGGCCCTTACCCGACCCCAGGTGCCACCAACCACCACCGTATCACCAACCTTCAAGGTCCCGGTTTGAATGAGCACCGTAGCCAAAGGCCCCTTGCTCTTGTCCATCTCGGCTTCAACCACCACCCCCACCGCCGGGCGGGAGGGGTCGGCCATAAGCTCCTCCATCTCCGCCACCACCAGCATGTTTTCCAGCAGGTCATCGATACCTTTCTTTTCCTTGGCTGAAATGGCCACGCAGACCACTTCACCACCCCACTCCTCAATAACCAGACCGGCGTCAGCCAGCTGCTGTTTGACCAGATCAGGGTTGGCATCGGCCTTGTCAATCTTATTAATGGCCACCACGATGGGCACTCCGGCAGCCCGGGCATGGTCGATAGCTTCTAGAGTCTGGGGCATTACCCCATCATCAGCCGCCACCACCAGAATGGTGATATCGGTTACCTGGGCACCGCGAGCCCGCATGGCGGTAAAAGCCTCATGGCCAGGTGTATCCAGGAAGGTAAGCTTCTGCCCGTTGACCTCTACCTGATAGGCGCCAATATGCTGGGTAATACCACCAGCCTCGGTATCCCTTACGTTAGTCTGGCGGATAGCGTCCAGAAGCCTGGTCTTGCCATGGTCGACATGTCCCATAATGGTAACTACCGGCGGGCGCAGTTTGAGGCCACCGAGCTCCTCCTCCTGGGGCCGGTATCTCCTACTCCCAGCGTCGGTGACCAAAGGCTTGAGCTGGGCTTCATGGCCCAGGGCAGCTACCACTTTAGCAGCGGCTTCGTAGTCGATGACCTGATTGATATTGGCAAAAATGCCGCTCCTCATCAGCTGCTTGATGATATCGATGGCACTGACCTGCATAAGGTCGGCCAGCTGCCTCACCGATACCGAGTGAGGAATCTCGACCACGTTTGCCTTCGCCTCTGTAGGCTCGCTTGCCTTAGCCAATAAATCGCTCCTTATCCCAGCTCCTGGCCGTATTTAATAAGCTGTTGCCTGTTATCTTCAGTAATGGTGGTGCGCAACACGTACTCAAGCCGCCCTTTTTTAAGTCCGGCCTGCCAGCAATCCGGCACCGGGCATAGATAGGCGCCCCGCCCCGCTTTTTTGCCAACCGGGTCAACCTCGACACCATCGCCGGAAACTCTGACCAGACGGACCAGCTCCCGCTGGGGTCTTACCTCACCGCAGGCAACACAGGTCCGCTGGGGTATGTGTTTGACCAGAGTCGGATTAATACTCTTCTTCTTCATCAAAGATTTCCGCCTTCTGACGCCGTTTCTTCACCTTGATGCCGTCCTCACCACGTTCACGGGCGTCCTTCTTCTTCCGCCTCGATTTAGCTACCGGCTTGGTTGGCGCGGTCTGCATGACATCCTCAGCAAAGCGCAGCTTGGGTGCCTTGGCCCCTGCCTTTACCCCTACCGGCGGCTTCAAAATGGTCTCCGGAGGCACCAGCTCAGTCTCAACAGTGGCCGGTTCAGCTTCGGCTTCAGCTTCGGCCTTTTCGGGCGCTAATCCCGGCTCCTCAATAGCCGGCAGTTCTGCGGGAAGCTCCTCACTGACCACGGTCTCCTCGGTGACCTCGGCTATCTCGGTTAAAAGCTTGGTTGCCGCCAGCTTTTCCGCCTCGGCAATTGAGGCGCTCTTAATATCAATCCGCCAGCCGGTGAGCTTGGCGGCCAGTCTGGCATTCTGCCCCTCTTTGCCAATAGCCAGGGAGAGCTGCCTATCCGGGACAACCACCGTAGCTATACCCGCTTCCTCATCCAGCTCCACACTTAATACCTGCGCCGGGCTGAGGGCATTGGCGATGAACGCCGAGGCGTCCGAACTCCAGGAAACCACGTCCAGCTTTTCGCTATTGAGCTCCCTCATAATATTCTGTATCCGGATACCCCTCAGGCCAACACAACAGCCGACCGGGTCAATGCCCTCCTGGCTGGCGGCTACGGCTACCTTACTGCGATAGCCAGCCTCGCGGGCGACCGCCTTCAACTCCACCGTCCCGTTAAGCACCTCGGGGACTTCCAGCTCGAAAAGACGGCGCAGAAAATCAGGGTGGGAGCGGGATACTACCACCTGAGGGCCTCTGGCCATGCGGACTACCTCAAGCAGATAAACCTTGAGCCGCTGACCGATGCGGTACCTCTCATTGCGCACCTGCTCGGAAGCAGGGAGAATCGCCTCAGTCCTGCCCAGATCAATAAAGACCTGCCGGGACTCAATGCGCTGCACCAGCCCGTTGACGATGTCGCCTTCTTTACCCGAATACTCCTCAAATATGGCGCTGTGCTCTGCTTCGTGAAGGCGCTGCAGAATAACCTGCTTGGCCGTTTGCGCGGCAATGCGCCCGGCATTGCGCGGCGTGGCCTCTACCTCAACAGTGCCGTCAATTTCGGCTTCCGGGTCAATCTTTTGCGCATCATCCAGCGATATTTCATTGCGGGTATCTTCCGGCTTTTCGACAACGACTTTCTCCGCCCAAACCCTGACATTGCCCGTAGCCGGGTCTATCTTGACCGATATATTCTGGTTGGGGGCAAAGTTATCCTTACGATAAGCCGACACCA
This sequence comes from Deltaproteobacteria bacterium, assembly GCA_030606505.1. Lineage (GTDB taxonomy): Bacteria > Chloroflexota > Dehalococcoidia > Dehalococcoidales > BS750m-G39 > JABMRW01. Next base: position 9,379 of record JAUWGI010000006.1, on the reverse strand, counting down.
GCGCCGTCTCTACCGCCGAAATCACTACCTCTTTGGGCAGGTTCTTCTCCGCGGCTAGCTGAGTTAACGCCAGCACAAATTCGCTCTTCATCCGAGCCTAAAACCTCCAACCCTGTTATTTCCCTATAACAAAAAAGTGGGAATCAAACCCACTCAACAAGTCACTTATAGCTGGTAGTATCTAGTATATGGTGTACCATAATGAGTATACCACAAGCCGGTGGTGGATGCAATACCTAGTAACAGGATGTTTAAGAGGGATAAAAAGCCTACGAGGGCGGTCTGGGTAGGAAGAAAAAGTCATGTTGAAAACAGGGGAGGGGGAGATAAGGAGAGGTCTGGCCCGATTTTTAGAGTGCGTTTTAATTCCCACCCTCCCACCCTACAGAGGTTAGAACCTCTATCAGTTCTTTTTATTTGCCCCCTTGTTTTCCCCACCCGATAGGGATGGGGGGAAAGGGGGAGGTAATATAAATAAGGGGGTGGGGTTCAAGAGATGAAAAGAGGTGAAAACGGGGCCCCCGGAAAAACATAGTTTTTTTGGGGTAAAAAACCCTTTTGGGCGGGAGGGTATGGGAAGAAAGAGAACCGTTAAAAGCGGGGTGAGGTTGATAAAAAATATAGGGGCAAAATCTGAACGGGTGCAAACCTCGATGCGCTAGAAATTATATTGGCGCTGGGCTATAATAATAATCGTGGATATAGCCGAACTAAAAGCCTCGGTAATAGCCAGAGTCGAGGCGCAACGCCAGCAGCTCCGCAACTTGAGCCTTAAAATCCACTCCAACCCCGAACTTGGCTTCAAGGAGGTTAAGGCAGCCGCTTGGCTCACCCAGTACCTGGAGAAAAACGGTTTTTCTGTAGAACGGAGCATCTGTGAGCTGGAGACCGCTTTCCGGGGAAGCTACGGGAAGGGTAAACCGGCCATTGCCCTGGTGGCGGAGTATGACGCCCTGCCCAAGCTGGGACACGCCTGCGGGCATAACCTGATAGCCGGCGGCTCCGTTGGCGCCGCCGTCGCCGCTAAAGCGGCTATCGACCGCTTCGGGGGGAGCCTTCAGGTTATCGGTACTCCGGCTGAGGAGCTTTACGGGGGTAAGGTGATAATGGTGGAGCGGGGAGCCTTCGATAGCCTTGATGCGGCCATGATGGTGCATCCCGGCTCGCATAATGCCGCCGTAACCCCGGCTCTGGCCTGTATCGCTCTGGAAGTGGAGTTTTTTGGCCGAGCGGCGCACGCCGCCGGGCACCCCGAAGCTGGTATCAACGCCCTGGAGGCCATGCTCCTATCCTTTGCCGCTATTAATTCCCTGAGGCAGCACATCAAGGACAAGGCGCGCATCCACGGGATTATCACCGACGGCGGGGATGCAGCTAACATTGTGCCGGATCACAGCGCCGGCAACTTCCTGGTGCGCGCCGAGGATGACGCCTATCTGGACGAGCTAAAAGAGAGGGCGCTGGATTGCTTCGTCGGCGGGGCCACCGCCACCGGCGCCCGCCTGGAATACCGCTGGGGAGAGACACGCTACGCGCCGATGCGTAATAATCTAACTCTGGCCCGACTGTTCCGGCAGAATATGCAGTCCCTGGGGCGCCAGATGCCGCTTTCCGACCCAGACAGGTCTTTCGGCAGCACCGATATGGGTAATGTTAGCCAGGTCGTGCCCGGCATACACCCCGGCGTCGCCATAGTTTCCCCGGGAGTGGGCAACCACTCTCCAGAGTTTGCACTGGCAGCTGCCTCTGAAGCCGGTATCGGGGGAATGCTCGATGCCGCCAAAGCTATGGCGATGACTATAGTCGACTTGGTGGCTATCCCGGAAACAATGACCAGGGTTAAACGGGAGTTCGGTAAGAAAAATGGTTAAGGTCGGTATCCCCAGAGCCCTGCTCTACTATCAATACTACCCCATGTGGAAGACCTTCTTTGAGGGACTGGGGGCGGAGGTAGTGGTCTCGCCACCAACCACCCAAGCGACCTTGGCCGTCGGCTCATCGCGGGTGGTGGCTGACACCTGCCTGCCGGTAAAGGTCTTCTGCGGGCATGTGCTGGCGCTGGTGGAGAAGTGCGACTATGTCTTTATCCCCGCCCTGCGCAGCGTGAAAAGCAAGATTTATAACTGCTCCAAGTTTCTCGGCCTGCCCGATATGACCCGGGCTGTTATTCCTGAATGCCCTCCCATCCTGGATATAGATATCGATATCAATAAGGGAAAGCGCAAGCTGTACCAGGCTATCTACAGTCTGGGGCGGAACCTTAGCTGGAACCCGCTCCAGGTGAGAAAAGCGGCACTGGCAGCCTGGCACGCTCACCAGGAATATAAAGAGCTGATGATAAACAAGGGCTTAACCCCACCACAGGCGATAGCCCGAATATCCGAGGCAGCAACGCCCTCCCCTAATCCAAAACAAGCTGCCATTGCCCTGATCGGACATCCCTACCTGCTCTACGACGAACTGATAAACCACCGCCTTACCCACCGCCTTGAGCAGGCCGGGTACCGGGTGCTGACGCCGGAGATGCTCACCGACGAGCAACTGGAAACAGCCATAACCAGGCTGACCGGCAAGCCCTACTGGACATATGAGGAAGAGGTAGTGGGGAGCGGTGGACACTACCTGGAAAGCGGGGTGGAGGGGGTCATCGGGGTGGTAGCTTTTGGCTGCGGGCCCGATTCACTGATGATGGATATGGTACAGCGGCAGGCAATCAGGCTGAGGACGACGCCGTTCATGAGCCTGACACTGGAAGAGCATACCGCCGAAGCCGGCGTGGTTACCCGTCTGGAAGCTTTTCTGGATATGATACAGAGAAGGAAGAGGAGAGAGGCCAAGGTATGCGTATAGGCGTGCCCCATATGGGAAACCTCTATATACCGCTCAAAGCCTTGTTCCAGAGGCTAAACCTGGACTTCGTTATACCGCCGGTCAATAACCAGCGCACCCTTTCACTGGGGGTGAGGTATTCACCGGAAGGGATGTGCATCCCCTTTAAACTAACCCTGGGCAACCTGATTGAAGCCGCCGAGCTTGGTGCCGATACCCTGCTCATGCCCGCCGGCTCCGGTATCTGCCGGCTGGGCTATTACGCCAAGACGCAGGAGCAGGTGCTCCACAGCCTGGGCTATAACGCCGAAATAGTCTGCATTGGGGTCTCCCAGCGAAAACTACTCGGCTTACTGGAAGCGATCAAGCGCTTGTCAAACAATGCCTCTTGGGCTAAGATTATCTCGGCCTTCCGCTTCGGTCTGGCCAAACTGAACGTCCTGGACAGTATAGAACGGGCGGTGCAGAAGGTTAGACCCATAGAGCGGGTAAAGGGAACAGCCAATCAACTATTCGCCCAGGCGGTCAGGGCTACCGAGCAGGCCGATGATTACCAGAGCCTGAAGCGGGTGCAGAAGGACTACCTGGAACAGTTAAGCCTGGTAGAGAGGGATGAGAGCGCCGAGCCGCTGGTGGTGGGCATAGTCGGTGAGTTTTATGTATTACTGGAGCCTTTCTCCAACCTGGACGTGGAGAAGGAGCTGGGCAAGCTGGGGGTGGAGGTAAGAAGGAGTATATTTACCTCGGAATGGACCAAGTTCAGCCTCTTCCTCAACCCCCTGGGGGTAAACGAGAAGGACCGGCTCCATAAGGCGGCCATGCCCTACCTCAAGCGGGACATCGGCGGGGAGGGCTGGGAAACGGTGGGGGAGAAGGTGCTCCACGCCAAAGATTATGATGGGCTGGTACACCTGGCGCCGTTCACCTGTATGCCGGAGATAGTGGCCCAGAATATAATGCCATCGACAAAGGAGAATATCCCGGTGCTGACCATACTCTGTGATGAGCAGCTGGGCAAGTCGGGCATGCTGACCAGGCTGGAAGCCTTCGTTGACCTGCTCAAACACCGCCGGCGGGCCAAAGTAAAGGTTTAGAGAGAGCTATAAGGAGTGGAGGGGCGAGGTTCATAATAGGGAGTTCTAGAGGGACGAAGTCCCTCTTACATATCCTTCCCCCTCTCCAAGAGTGGAGAGGGGGATACAGGGGGTGAGGTTGAAAAAACCTCTTAATGGAAAATCTATGGAAGCCTATTTAGGCATTGACGTCGGCTCGGTGACCACCAAGTTCGCCGTGCTCAACCAGAGCGATGAACTGGTCTTTCACCTTTACCTGCCGACACAGGGTAAGCCCATCGAGATGGTTCAGGAGGGCTTAAAAGAGGTCAAAAAACAGCTGCCCAAAGATATTGACATCGGCGGGGTGGCTACCACCGGCAGTGCCCGCTACCTGGCCGGGGTTATCGTGGGGGCGGATCTGGTCAAGAACGAGATTACCAGCCACGCCGTAGGCGCCCTGCACTATTTCCCCCAGGCACAGACCGTTGTCGAAATCGGGGGGCAGGACAGCAAGATTATCATCATTAGAGACGGGATAGTAACCGACTTCGGCATGAACACCGTCTGTGCCGCCGGCACCGGCAGCTTCCTCGACCACCAGGCGCTGCGCCTGAATATGAATATCGAGCAGTTCAGTCAGCGCTCCCTGGAGAGCACCACGCCGGTGCGCATCGCCGGGCGGTGCACCGTCTTTGCCGAATCGGATATGATACATAAACAGCAGATGGGGCACCGCACCGAGGATATTCTCTACGGTCTCTGCCAGGCGCTGGTGCGCAACTACCTCAACAACGTGGGGCTGGGCAAGGATATCCAGCCGCCGGTGATATTTCAGGGTGGGGTTGCCTTCAACCAGGGCATAGTCAAGGCACTGCGGGAAGAGATCGATACCGAGGTGATTGTCCCACCCCACCACGAGGTGATGGGGGCGATAGGGGCCGCCCTGTTGGTGCATGAGGAGACGAGCGCCAGTAAACAGAAAAGCCAGTTTAAGGGGTTCGGCATAAGTGAGATAAAATACCGTACCTCCTCGTTTGAATGTAAAGCCTGCCCTAACCTGTGCGAGATAGCCCAGCTTTCCCTTAACGGGGAGGTTCTGGCCCGGTGGGGAGGCCGCTGTGACATCTGGGAGAGAAGCCCGACAAGCTGAAAATTATGAGTAATAAAGAGATTATAATCGCCATTGATGCCGCCGGGGGGGGAGTATGCCCCAAGGGAAATAGTCAAAGGAGCCATAAAAGCGGCTCAAGAGTATGAGGTCACCGTTGCTCTGGTGGGCAATAAGTCAATACTGCACGTGCTGGCCGGCCACTACATGAGTAAACTAAACATTAAAATCATCGATGCCCCGGAGGTTATTAGCTACAATGAGCCCCCGCTGAAGGCAGTTAGAAGCAAGCCGAACTCCCCGATAGTCGTCGGCATTAACCTGTTGCGGGATGGCGCCGCCTCCGCCTTCGTTTCCGCCGGTAACACCGGCGCCGTACTATGCGCCGGCCTGCTCAATCTGGGCAAGCTAAAAGGCATCGACCGCCCTGCCCTGGGCAGTCTTATAGATATCAACCCCCCCACTCCCGCCCTGCTCATTGACGCCGGCGCCAACGCCAACTGCCGCCCCCACAACCTGGTCCAGTTCGCTCAGATGGGCAATGTCTATACCAAACATATTCTCGACATCAGCGCCCCGACCATCGGCTTGCTCAACAACGGCGAAGAGGAAATCAAAGGTAACCGCCTGGCCCAGGAGACCCACAAGCTGCTTAAAAAGCTCAACGGCCTGAACTTCATCGGCAATATAGAAGGCCAGGATATAATGAAAGGAAAAGCCAACGTTATAGTTACCGACGGCTTCACCGGCAACATAGTGCTCAAGACCATCGAGGGGCTGGGGGACTCCCTGGTGAACGTGGCACGGCAAGCCGGTCATATTTTTTCCACCGCCTATCACCTGCGCGGGAGAGAGCTGCTCCGGGATATAGGCCTGGGTTCCTGGGTAAAGAGGGTAGACTACACCGAATACGGCGGGGCCTATCTCATGGGGGTAAACGGAAATATTATCGTTTCCCACGGCCGCAGTCAGGCTAAGGCGATAAAAAATGCTATCGGCCTGGCCAAACAGACAGTAGAACGGGATATCTGCCGAATAATTAAGGAGGAAAGTTATGAGCGAACCAATCGAAGTAGATGACTCCAGCTTTGAGAAAAAGGTGCTGGAGTCCAAGATACCAGTACTGGTCGACTTCTGGGCGCCCTGGTGCCGACCCTGCCTCATGGCGGCGCCGGTGCTGGAAGAGCTGGCCAAGGAATACGCCGACAAGATAACCTTTGCCAAGCTGGATGTGGATCAGAACGCCCAGACCGCCGCCAAGTATAATATAATGGCTATACCCAACCTCATTATCTTCAAAGAGGGCAAGCCGGCGTCACAAATCGTGGGTTTTAAACCCAAAGAAGAGCTGAAAAAAGACCTGGATGCCATCCTGAAATAAAACAATGACCGCTAAAGCACAAAAAGAATATGAGGTAATTATTATCGGTGGCGGGCCGGCCGGGCTCAGCGCCGGCATTTATACCTCACGGGCCCGGCTCAGCAGCCTGCTCATCGAGAGGGGGGTGGTGGGCGGCCGAATAACCGATGCCGAACTGGTGGAAAACTACCCCGGCTTTGCTGAAGGTGTTTCCGGCGCTGAACTGGGGCAGCTCATGCAACAGCAGGCAGCCAAATACGGGCTGAACATCGCCATCGCTGAGGTTACCGGCATCGAGCTTAAAATAAAGAAAAAGGTGGTCAAGACCACCAAGGGCGACTTCACCGCTAAAGCCGTGATTATCGCCAGCGGCTCGGAACGGGGCAAGCTGGGCATCCCCGGGGAGAGGGAGCTTACCGGAAAGGGGGTGTCTTACTGCGCCACCTGCGACGCTCCCTTCTTCAAGAAAAAGCCGGTAGCCGTGATGGGGGGCGGTAATGCCGCCATCAGTGAAGCCCTCCACCTGGCCAAGTTCGCCTCAAAGGTAATAGTGATACACCGCCGTGACCGGCTCCGCGCCACCCGCATTATGGAAGAGAAGGCGCGGGCGGAATCCAGAATAGAATTCCTCTGGAATACGGTGGTGGAAAAAATCGAGGGTAAAGACACGGTCAAGCGGCTGAGTCTGCGCCAAGTGAAAACCGGCAAGGAGTCTACCATGGATGTAGCTGGCGTCTTTGTCGCTGTTGGGCTTAAACCCAGCACCGATTTTCTCAAAGGCGTTTTACCCCTCGACAAAGCCGGCTATATCATAACCAACGACCGGATGGAGACCAAAATACCCGGCATTTTCGCCGCCGGCGACATTCGCCAGCATTCTCCCCGCCAGGCGATAACCGCCGCTGGAGACGGCGCCACTGCGGCCGTATTTGCCGATAAATTTCTAGAGCTTTAGCCTAGCGCTCCGCCACCAAGTAAAGTATAATAAGTAAGGTGAAATTATGAAGGTTATCTTCCTCCAGGACGTACCCAATGTAGCTCAAGCCGGACAGGTAAAAGAGGTAGCCGATGGCTACGCCCGGAATTATCTCATCCCCCGAAAACTGGCCGCCCTGGCCCAACCTCAGGCGGTCAGCCAGATAGAAACCAGAACCAAAAAAATGGAAGTCCGCCTTACCTCCGAAATGAATGAGCTGGCCAGCCAGATAGAAGGAAAAGAGGTCAGCCTCAAGGCTAAAGCCGGCGCCAAAGATAAGCTTTACGGTTCCATCACCAGCGCCGATATTGCCGCTGAACTGCAGAATGTCACCGGGCTTGAAATCGACAAGAGAAAGATAGAGCTGGAGGAGCCTATCCGCCAGCTGGGCAGCTACGAAATAGCCCTTAAACTGGGTAAAGATATCACCCCCAAGATAAAGGTTACCGTGATCGAGGAAGAGGCGGAAGAGAAGCCTTCCAAGAAAGAGAAGAAGGTAGCCAAGAAGAAGGAGGCGCCCAAGGCAGAGGAGAAGGCGGCTAAGGAGAAGAAGGCGCCCAAGACAGCAAAGAAGGCGGCCAAGAAAGAGAAGGAAGCCCCGGAGAAAGAAGAGAAAGCGGCCAAGGAAAAGAAAAAGACCGCCAAGAAGGTAGACAAGGAACCCAAGGCGGAGAAGAAGCCAAAGAAAGCCACCAAGACCACCAAGGCAGCAGAGAAGAAGACCACCAAGAAAGCAGCTAAGGCTAAAAAGGAAGAGAAGACAGAATGAATGGCGACAAATTGCCGCCGCATGATACTGATGCCGAGGAAGCCGTAATCGGTTCACTGCTGATTGACGGCACGTCCATCCACAAAATTGCCACCATACTTCAGCCACCGGACTTCCATAACGAGCGAAACTCGCTGATATACGGGGCATGCCTGTCGCTCTACGAGCGCGATGAAGCCATAGACCAGATTACCGTGGCCCAGGAGCTTGACCGGCAGGGCAAACTGGAGAGCTGCGGCGGTGCCGCCAACCTGAGCCACTTAATCGCCAACTGCCCCACCTCCCTTGATATCGAGCACTACGGTCAGATTGTCTACCGCCTCTCGATAATGCGCCGCCTGATTGATGCCGGGGGGCAGATTTCCAGCATCGGTTACCGGGCCGACCCTGATGTCGACCACAGCCTCAACGACGCCGAGGATGTTCTCTTCCGGCTACGCCACGGGCAGAGCCGGCGGGACCTGACCCATATCCGCCAGGTGCTGGACCGGTACTTTGAAACCACCACCGAGGCCGAAGGTGAAACGAGGGGACCTATCCCCTATGTGCTTTCCGGTTTTGCCGGTCTGGATGAATTCTTGGGCGGATTTCAGCGCTCTGACCTGCTTATTGTCGGCGGCCGGCCGAGCATGGGCAAAACCAGCCTGGCCCTCAGCCTGGCCCGAAATGCCGCCGTGGAACAGGGAGCCTGTGTGGCCCTGTTCAGCCTGGAGATGGCACGGGAGCCGCTGGTGCTGCGCCTGCTGGCCAGCGAAGCTGAGGTTGATTCCCGGCAGGTTCGCCTCGGGCATCACACCGAAGAGCAGGAACAGAGGATTATGGACGCTATCGGTCGGCTCTCCGAAGCCCCAATCTATATTGATGATACCCCCCAGCTGCGGGTGGTGGAGATGAGAAGCAAAACCCGCCGCCTTTACTATGAGCGCGGCGTTGACCTCATCATTGTTGATTACATGCAGCTGATGCAGGGAGATAGAAGATTTGATAACCGGGTTCAGGAGGTCAGTGAGATCTCCCGCTCTCTCAAAGGACTTGCCCGCGAGATTAACGCACCGGTGCTGGCAGTATCACAGCTAAGCCGTGCCCCGGAGGGACGAGCCTCACACGAACCCCAGCTTTCTGACCTGCGTGAGAGTGGTAGTATTGAACAGGATGCCGATGTCGTTATCTTTGTCTACCGCGATGAATACTACTTTCCCAGCAAAGAGGACTGGGAACGAGAACACCCCGGTGAAAGCTATCCGCCGCCGGCTGATATTATCATCGCCAAACACCGCAACGG
>JAUWGI010000121.1 GCA_030606505.1 Deltaproteobacteria bacterium | reverse complement strand
GAAGGGCTCAAATATCCTCTCCTGGTCTTCCTTCTTGATGCCAATGCCGTTGTCGGTTACGCTGACCTGGCAGTGAGTGCCGTTGCTGACCGCCTGAATCTCAATCCTGCCCCCCTCCGGAGTGAAGCGGGACGAGTTGCTCAGCAGGTTGAAGAATACCTGCCTCAGCTTGGCCTTATCAGCGCTGACGGCGGGCAGGTCGGCTGCTATCCTGATATTGAGGCTCTGCCGCCTCGGTTTCAGTATGGGCAGCATGGTGTTTTTTAATGACTCTATTACCTCAGGTAGGGATACCTCGGCCAGTTTGAGTTCCGTCCGGCCCGATTCTATCTTGGAAAGGTCGAGGACGTGGTCGATTAAGCCCAGGAGGTGGCGGCCGCTGCTGAGGACGTCCTCAAGGCACTGCCGCTGCTTCTTGTTCACCGGCCCCGGCACCTGGTCTAGCATGAGTTCGGAGAAGCCGATAATAACATTGAGCGGGGTGCGCAGCTCGTGGGACATATTAGCCAGAAATTCCGACTTGAGCTGGCTGGCTTGCTCTACCTCCCTGGTCTTCTCCAGAAGTTTCTGCTGCCGTGAGCGCAGCTCCTGATTCTGCTCATCCAGCTGGCGGTTTTTGCCCCGCAGTACCTCGTAGAGTTCGGCGTTCTTGAGGGCCGGGCCCAGTCCTTCGCCGATGGTGTTGAGCAGGTGGATTTCCCCTGAGTTGAAGCTGCGCAGGTCGTGGCTGGCGATAATCAGAGTGCCGATGACCCGGCCGCTCGACCGCAGAGGGACAGCGGCAATAGACTTCAGTCTCTCCTCCCTCACCAGGCTATCCGCCGGCTGGGGGTATTTGGCCGTATCCTCTATCACCACCGGCATGCCGGATAGAATCAGCCGGCCGGTGATGCTGTTGCTGGTGGGTAGTTCCTTTAGTTTCTCCAGAAATCTGGTTGATACCTCGCCGCGGGCAACCGCGCTTACCTCCCCCTTTTGCTCGTTGGCCAGCAGTATCGCCCCGCTCTCTACCTCCATTAACCGCATCACCTTTTCCAGGACGTTGTTCAAGACCTGCTCCAGCGCCAGCATCTCGGTGCCGGTCTGGGCTATCTGGTGAAGGACGGTGAATTCCTTCACCTTGGTTTCCAGGGCGTGGAGCAGCTCTTTCTTTTCTCCCTCTATGTTCTTAATCTTGGTTGCGCTCTTAACCATTTCGCTACTCACCCTGAAGCTTTTGCTGCTACCTGTGTCTGGTTCAGGGTATTATTCATCATCTTCTTCAGCTCTTCTATGTCTATGGGCTTGGTGATGTGCGGTACCCCGGCTTTTTCCAGAAAGCTGCGGGTGGTGCCTTCCATGACATCGCCGGTGATGAACATGACTCTCCGTGTCAGCGCCGGGGCGATTTCTTCAATATGGTGGTATAGCTCAATTCCGCTCATGCCCGGCAGTTTAATGTCCAGCAGGATAAGGCTGTACCTTTCCGTCTTGAGCCGCTCCAGGGCGATATCAGCGTTGTTTATCGTTTCTACGCTGTGTCCCATGTCGGTTAACAGGCGGCTCAAGAAAGTGAGAATGGCCGCCTCATCATCTACCACCAGTATCTTGGCCCCCCGGGGCTTCTGGGGCTCTTTTTTGGTTACTTCGGCTTTGCCCGCCTGGACGGGCTCGGCCACTATGGGTAGTTCAATAACGAAGGTAGCTCCCTTGCCTAGTTCGCTCTGGGCGTATATCCTGCCCTGGTGCTGGGTGATGATACCGTGGCAGATGCTTAAGCCCAGGCCTGTCCCCTTGCCCACCTCTTTGGTGGTAAAGAAGGGGTTGAATATCTTATCCAGGTTTTCCGGGCTGATGCCGGCGCCGTCATCGGTGAAGGAGGCCCGGATATTGCCGTTTACCTTTTCCGTCTTTACCAGCAGCTTGCCCTTGTTATGCGCCTTGGTTATGAAGTGTTCGGCGTTGAGGACGATGTTGAGGAATACCTGCTGGAACTGGCCGGCGTCGGCCATGGTGAGGGGCAGGTCCGGGTCCAGCTGGTTTTCCACCTCGATGTTATTTACCTTCATCTCATAGGCGCGAAGTTCCAGGACCCTGGTTATGATATCGTTGATAGCCACGTATTCCCGTCCCGTTTTGCGCTGGTGGGCGAAGACGAGCAGGTTTTCCACGATTTTTGCCACCCGCTGGGCTTCGCTGTGAATTACCTGCAGGTCCTGCTTCATATCGTCAGGAATATCCCGGCTGAGCATGAGGTGGGAGAAGCCGATGACGCCGGTCAGGGGGTTGTTTATCTCATGGGCGACGCCGGCGGCTAGCTGACCGATTGAAGCCAGTCTGCCGGCCAGGTTGAGCTCCTGCTCGAGCTGCTTCTCCCTTTCCTCCGCCTGCTTGCGCTCGGTGATGTCCCTGGCGATGCTGATGTGGCCCATCGCCTTGCCCCGGCTATCCTTGAGCACACTGGTGCTGAGCTCGCCGGGGAACTCGGAGCCATCTGCCTTAAGCAGGGTGTATTCCCCGCCTATGATTAGCCCCTCTTTTAGCGCTTGGCGCACGTCAGTTGCTATTCTTTCATGGTTACGGGGGGCAACCAGGTCAAAGGCGTTTCTGCCTAACATCTTATCTTCGGAAGCGAAGCCGTGAATTTCCACCATTCTCTGGTTTACTTTGGTGATGACGCCGTTCAAGTTAATAACTGATATGCCATCGGTGACCGATTCAAACATTCTCTCCAGCCTCTCCTGGCTGTGTTGTAGTTC
>JAUWGI010000057.1 GCA_030606505.1 Deltaproteobacteria bacterium | reverse complement strand
CGAGGCGCTCCAACCAACGATAGAGATACTTACCCAACTCGGCATCGAGCACGAGGTTAATGTTATATCAGCCCACCGCACCCCGGAAAAGGCGCGGGAGTATGCACTGGCGGCGCGGGGGCGGGGGATTGAGGTAATCATCGCCGCGGCGGGAGGGGCGGCCCACCTGCCCGGGGTCCTGGCCAGCTGGACTACCCTGCCCGTCATCGGAGTGCCCCTGGCCTCCAGCGAGCTTAAAGGGGTTGATGCCCTCTACTCCATAGTCCAGATGCCCGCCGGAATACCGGTTGCCAGCGTGGCCATCGGCACCGCCGGCGCCAAGAACGCCGCCTACCTTGCCGCTGAGATTTTAGGCATAAAGCACGACCAAATCCGGCAGGCCTACGAAAAATACCGCAAAGAGCTGCAGGGAAAGTAAAAGAGAAGCCCGCATAGGGCGGGGAAGGGGGTGTGCCCCTTCCACTTAAGGGCAGCGGGCGGGAATAGATATAATATGGGTGGGGTGAGGTTGATACATACCAAAGGAGAAAAACAATGATTGAGCGCTACTCCCGACCCCGAATGAAAAGAGTCTGGGCGGACGAGAATAAGTTCCACAAGTGGCTCCAGGTAGAGATTGCCGTCTGCGAGGCCTGGGCCGACCTGGGCGTTATCCCCCGCAAAGCGATACCCAAGATAAAGCTGGCCCGGGTTAACCTCAAACGCATGGAGGAAATCCTAAAAGAGACCCACCATGATGTCACCGCCTTCCTGGGCTCGGTGTCCGAGAGCCTGGGCGAGGAATCACGCTTTATTCACCTCGGTCTTACCTCCTCCGATGTCATCGATACCGCCCTAAGCCTGCAGCTAATCGAAGCCGCCGAACTGCTGAGCCAGGATATAAAGGAGCTTATCTCGGTGCTGGCGCAAACGGCCATGAAGCACAAATATACCGTCATGATGGGGCGCAGCCACGGCATCCATGCCGAGCCAATCTCCTTCGGACTTAAAATGGCACTCTGGACGGAGGAGATGAGGCGCAACCTGGAGAGATTGAGTGAGGCCGAAAAAGCCATCGCCGTGGGTAAGATTTCCGGCGCCGTGGGCACCTACGCCACCCTGTCCCCCGAGGTCGAGGAAAAAGCCTGCGCCAGGCTGGGACTGGTGCCAGCCCCGGTTTCCAGCCAGGTCTTGCAGCGCGACCGCCATGCCCAATTCGTGACCACTTTAGCCATAATCGCCAGCTCACTGGAGAAGTTCGCCACCGAAATCAGGGGGCTGCAGAAAACCGAGACAAGGGAGGTAGAGGAACCCTTTGCCGCCGGCCAGACCGGCTCATCAGCCATGCCTCATAAACGAAACCCAGAGCTCTGTGAGCGCATCAGCGGCCTGGCCCGCCTGGTGAGAGGCTACGCCATGACCTCGATGGAGAACATCGCCCTCTGGCACGAGCGGGACATCAGCCACTCCTCCACCGAGCGCATCATACTGCCCGACGCCTGCCTGGTACTGGACTACTCCTTAAGTATATTCACCTCGGTGATGAAGGGGCTGCAGGTCTACCCGCAAAGAATGAAGAAGAACCTAGCGCTCACCAAAGGCCTGATATTCTCCCAGCGGGTGATGATTGCCCTCATCGAGAAGGGCTTGAGCCGGCAACAAGCCTACGAGTTGGTGCAGCGAAACGCCATGAAAGCCTGGAAGGGGAATAAAAACTTCCTTACCTTACTCAAGGCTGACTCTGAGGTTACCGCCACACTGCCTCAGAACGAACTTGAGCCACTATTTGACGAGGAGTACTATCTACGCTATGTAGACGACATCTTCAAGCGCCTGGGGCTAACCGAAGTCCAGTGGAGAGGGAAAACCATGGCCGGGCCTACCGACCTGGCGCCGAGGTCAATATAATGAGTAATGACGTTCTGCTAAATACCGACCTGCCCCTGCCCTCCTTCGTCAAAGGCAAGGTGCGCGATACCTACGACCTGGGCAACCTGCTGTTAATCGTGGCTACCGACAGAATCTCCGCCTTCGATGTTATCCTGCCCTGCGGCATCCCCAATAAGGGACGGATACTGAACAAGCTTTCGGCTTTCTGGTTCGACCAGACCCGGGACCTGCTGCCCAACCACCTGGTGGAGGTGCTGAACGATGTTAACCGCCTCGACGCCTACCTTCCCCAGGAAAAGCGCTTTGACTACCCTGCCTACCTGGCGGGGCGGTCTATGGTGGTCAAGAAGGTCAAGCGCCTGCCCGTGGAATGCGTGGCGCGCGGTTATCTATCCGGCTCGGCCTGGGAAGAGTATCAGCAATCCGGCACCATCTCCGGGCTGAGGGTAGCCAAGGGGCTGAAGCAGAGCCAGGAGCTACCCCAGCCGCTGTTTACCCCCACCACCAAAGCCGAGAGCGGGCACGACGAGCCCCTGTCCATGGAGGAGGTGGGGAAGCTGGTGGGCAAAGCCCTGGCCGAGGAGATAAAGCAGAAAACCCTGGCTATCTACAGCTACGCCCAGGGTTATGCCCTGGCCAGGGGTATCATCATCGCCGACACCAAGTTCGAGTTCGGGGTGGAAGATGACCGGCTTATCATCATCGACGAGATGCTGACGCCGGACTCGTCACGGATATGGGAGACCGATTTATACAAGGTGGGACAGTCCCAGCCCAGCTACGATAAACAGCCGGTGCGCGACTGGCTCAGCGATTCGGGGTGGAACAAGGAGCCCCCCGCCCCCATGCTGCCTGCAGAGGTCATCGAGGCTACCAGCCGGAGATACCAGCGGGCCTACGAGAGGCTGACGGGAAAGAAGCTGGGATAGCCGCCCTAGCGGTAAGGGGAAACGCCGCTATACAGGCCGAGTTCGGCCAGCTTGTCCTCCGAGAGATAGAGCCTGCCGTCCTCGGTTGCCTTTATTATCCCCGCCTGCATCAGGGCGTTAAGGGCATGCGGCTTGTAGTCACGCCGCCGCATCATCCTCTCCAGCGCACCGGGAGGCCTCAGCCCCAGTTCGTCAATCGTCCGGGCGTCTTTGCTCTCGGTAGCGTTATGCTCGCGGAAAATCTTGATTACCTGGCGGGCGGCGCGCCTCACCAGCCAGCGGGGAATGAAGAACAATCCCACCAGTAACAAAATGAAGAGCAGAACGATGATAGCTATGCTGGTTATATCCAGAGCTATTCCTCCAACCGACCCTTGGTGCTGGGTAGCTCGCCGGAAATACGCTTATCCAGGGTGGTGGCCATATCCAGTGCTCTGCCCAGCGCCTTGAACAGGGCTTCCGCCTTGTGATGGTCGTTGGTGCCGTAGAAAATGTTGGCGTGGAGGTTGAGCCTGGCCTCGATAGCCAGGGACTCGAGGAAGTGACGGATGAGGTCAGTGGGAAAACCCGCCATATCATTATCGGCAAAGGGTAGCTCCAGAACGGTATATCCCCGCCCGCTGATATCAATCGCTACCATAGCCAGGGCGTCATCCATGGGCACAGCGGCATCAGCCATGCGGATAATCCCCCGCTTGTCCCCCAGCGCCTCAGCTAGGGCCTTGCCCAGGCAGATAGCGACATCCTCGATTACGTGGTGCTCGTCGTCACCACTGGCCGAAACCCTGAGATTGAACCGGCCGTGCTGAGCCAGCTGGGAGAGGAGGTGGTCAAACATCTTTATCCCGGTGCTAATCTGCGCCTGGCCAGCGCCATCAACACCCAGCTCCAGGCTGATTTTGGTCTCTTTGGTCTCTCTTTTGATTTTGGCTATCCTTGCCTTCATCGTAGCTTCTCCTGCCGTAGTTTAACATATGAGAGAAAGATAAAAAAGAGGGGGGAGTGCCCCTTCCATGTAAGGGTGGAGGGCGGGAATAGATATAATACGGGGTGGGGATAGTTTAAGCTCTCTCTGCCTCTATCTCCCTGATTGCCTTAATCACGATGTCGGTATGCTCCGGCTTGCCCGCGCCAATGCGAATGAAGTCCTTCATCACATGGTTGTCGGCGTAGCGGATTATTATACTCCTGTCCATCAACCCTTCGTAAATCTGCCTGGCCGTGCCGTTAAGAACGTGGCAGAAGATGAAGTTGGCTTTCGAAGGGAAGGGCTTGAGCCACTCTATCTTCTTGAGTTCCTCATAGAGGCGGTCTCTCTCGGCAACTATCTTCTTTACCCTGTCCATCAGAAAGTCGCGGTCCTTCAGCGACTCTCTCACTGCAATCGTGGAAGCAGCGCTGACACTGTAGGGCATCTTTATGTTCATCAGATAATCAGCAATCTCGGGGGGGAAGATGCCATAGCCAATCCGGAAGCTGGCCAGTCCCGCCCACTTGCTGAATGTCCTCAGCACCATCAGGTTCTTATACTCTTTTACCAGCGGGGTAACCGTCTCGCCGCAGAACTCAACATAAGCCTCATCAGCCAGCACGGGCACACCGGTATCCAGCAGCTCCAGTATATCCGGCTGGGGGGTGGGGTTGCCGGTGGGGTTATTGGGATTAGCCAGCACTATCAGCTTGGTCTTTTTGGTTATCGCCTTCTTTGCCGCGGCTATATCGACATCGTAGTTTTCGTCTCTGGGCACATCGACCACCTTGCCGTTGCACAGGGTGACGGCGAAACGGAATATATCGAAGGTGGGCGGAAAGTTTATCACCTCGTCACCGGGGCTAACAAACAGCTGCATAATAAGGCCTATCATCTGGTCACTGCCGCTGCTGGCGACAATGTGCTCGGCGCCGACGCCGGCATAGCCCTCAAGCAACTTCCTGAGCTCCCTCTGGCCGGCATCGGGGTAAATATTAAAGGAATCATATTTGCTCAGCGCCTCCAGTACCTTCGGCGAGCAGCCATAAGGGTTCTCGTTGGCATCCAGCTTGATAATGCCATTAATCGGAAACCTGGCCGTGGCGGCCACCTCCTCCGGCGACTTGCTGGCAGTATAACCAGTGATATTAACCAGGTCCGGCCGTATTAGTTTGACTATCCCATTTTTAGACATCCTCTTTATCTCCCTCTCTATGTCCTATATAAACAAAATTCCCTCCGCCTGGGAGGGTTCTTTTTGTTTTTCCTGTTTGTTTCCTGCTTAGTTTCTAAATCTGCGCTATACTACCCCCCAAGCGTCCCGGTGCGCCCGGTAAACGCGTAATAATAGTAGTAATAATAATAGTGGGCGGTAGTATAAATTAACATCTCCCTCTCACCTATCTGGCTTACTTTAACATAAGGAAAATAAATTGTCAATAGTGCCCGCTAATCGGCCTTCAGTCTCTTTTCCACAGCGCGGGCGTGAGCTTCGAAACCCTCCGCCCTGGCAATAGTGGCGGCGGCCTTGCCCAGCTTTTTTAAAGCAGCCTTATCAACATTGAGCAGGCTGGTAAACTTAATGAAATCAAGCACAGAGAGCGGTGAGCCAAACCGGGCGGTAGCCCCGGTAGGCAGAACGTGGCTGGGGCCGAAGACGTAATCGCCCAACACCACCGTGGCGCTTTCCCCGGTAACGATACAGCCGGCGTTAGTCAGCCGTTTAACCAGGGCATCAGCCCCCTTTACCATCAGGCAGAGGTGCTCCGGGGCATAGAGGTTAGCCAGCTCCACGGCCTCATTGATATCAGCCACCACCGCTATTACCCCCTGCTTCCGCAGGGACTCGGCGGCGATGGCTTGACGCTCCAAGTCCTTTAACTGCTTTTCCACCTCCTGATTGACCTCATCAGCTAAACGCTTTGAAGTAGTGATTAAGATAGCTGAGGCTAACGGGTCGTGCTCCGCCTGAGCCAGAAGGTCGGCGGCGCAATAGGCGGGGTTGGCAGTGTCATCGGCTACGATAATCACCTCGCTGGGGCCGGGCAGGCCGTCAATATCCACCACGCCGTAGACCAGCTTCTTGGCCAGAACGACGAAGATATTACCGGGGCCGCAAATCTTGTC